>DAOTWU010000192.1:0-14072 GCA_034435735.1 Anaerolineae bacterium
GTATCGTGCAGGCCAGTGCTGTCGGCATACCATAAAGCCCAGTGGGGGTACCTATCGCCAACATACAAGGGCATGGTGAAGAAGAAACGCAAGTTATCATCGAGCGTATCGAGGGTGGTTTCCGTCGCGCATTGTTGCACTGGTTGGGCGACAGTTACCTGTGTCAATAACAATATGAGCAGAATGAAGGTTATTTTTCGCATTGTGTGTATCCCCCACCATTTGCTATCTATTATCACAATAGATTATGACATAAAACATTAAATATGGGCAACGGCCTCACCAATGCAAATTTCCATCGCTGTTATGGGAGTTGTTTGGTGTCAATTAGGAGAGATGGCAGCAGGTATGGGGGACGATAGCCGCCCCCCATCATAAAGCAGTGTTAAATGCGGTTCAAACGCGGGTCGAGGGCATCGCGCATCCCATCACCCAGCAGGTTGAAGCCCAGCACCGTAATCATGATGGCAATGCCGGGGAAGAACACCATATGCGGAGCGGTAAACACATAGCTACGCGCCTCGCTGAGCATCTGCCCCCACTCTGCTGTTGGCGGCTGTGCGCCCAACCCAAGGAAGGACAACGCGGCAGCATCCAGCACTGCCGTACCAATGCCCAACGTGCCTTGCACAATAATCGGCGTCAAGGTGTTGGGGAAGATATGGCGCAGCACAATGCGGAAGGGATTCGCCCCTAGCGCTTTCTCGGCGGTGATGAATTCCATCTCTTTCACCTGTAGCACGCTGGCGCGCGTCAGGCGGGCATAGGCTGGAATTTGGACAATCGCAATACCAATCAGGGCATTGCCAAGACCAGGTCCGCGAATAGTGACAATCGCAATCGCCAGAATGAGCGAGGGGAAGGCCAGCATCACGTCCATAACGCGCATGATGATGTCATCTGGCCAGTTAAACAGCAGCGCAGTAACGACGGCTAGCGCATAGCCCAATAGCAGCGCAACAATGAAGAGGTTGGTCGCTATCGACCAAAATTCGCCATTCAATTCGCCACCATTCTGGTTGACATAGCCCGCGCCAGCCAGCACCAAAGCCACCCCGAATACCCAGCCAAAATTCAACATAGCGAGCAAAATACGCTGGGCGAACCGCCCGCCACGGTCGGCAACGGCGGCAGGGGGATAAAGGAAGCAAAGCCACAGCCGCCAACGCTTCAGCGGCAAATCCCGACCAAAAACACGAGCACTTTGGCCTGTATCCTCGACCGCGCCGCCATAACCAGCGACCAGCCCCAGAATGGTGCCGCCAGTAATCGCCAGCGCGACAGCCGTCAAGCCAACGACTAGCGAAGTGCGAGACCCCCAGACAATGCGACTGAAGACATCGCGGGCGTTCAAATCCAGCCCCATCCAGTGTAAGGGCGTGGTACAGCCAAATGGCCCTAAATTCTCTAAGGCCACACGACTGCCAAAAATATCGATGAAAAGCCCTGTGCCCTCTTCTGTTTCGGCCTCATAGGCTTGATCGGCAAAAATGGGGATGCAAGGCGGGCGGGCGGGCAGGCGTCCGCTCTCTCCTGGTTGGCCAATCATCGAGAGGTTGGGGTCATGGGTGGCGATATAAGGGGCGAAAATAGCCATGAGCGCCAGCGCGCCAATAATGAACATGCCAGCGACGGCATTACGGCTGCGCAATAGGTTCTTGATGGTTTCTAGCCACAGTTTATCGGCAACAGGGCCGCTACGTTCGCCTTCGGTTTTGATTTCTGCAACACGGCTCATAGCACTGTCCCGTTAGCTCAGGCGGATGCGCGGGTCAAGATACCCGTACAGAACATCCACAATAAGGTTAATAATGACGAATGCAACAGCAGTGACGAGGGTCACGCCCTGCACCAACGTATAATCGCGCGAGGTGATGCCATCGAACAGGGTTTTACCAATTCCCGTCAGGCTGAAAATGGTCTCTGTGAGCACAGCGCCACTGACGAGGAAACCGAAGTTCAGGCCAATAATCGTCACCACAGGCAATAAGGAGTTGCGCACCGCATGGCGCATCACCACCGTGAACTCGCGCAACCCCTTGGCACGGGCAGTGCGAATATAATCCTGCCCCAATGCTTCTAATAAACTGCTGCGAGTCATACGGGCGATAATTGAAAGCGGGATTGTGCCCACTGCTGCCGCTGGCAAAATCATGTGTTTCAACGCATCGCCCAACAATTCAAAGTTCAGCGTCAAAACGGCGTTGAGCGTATTGAAGCGCGACAAGAAGACTAAAAACGGCGTCGCTTGGTCTTTATTTTCTACCAGCCCCCAAACCAGATAAAACGGGTCTGGATTTGCGCCAGAGGTTAAACGGCCAGATGGAGGTAACGCTAAAAAGGTATCTTTTAATAAAACACCGAAAATATACGCCAGCATCAACCCCAGCCAGAAAACTGGCATCGAAACACCGATATTCGCCCCGACCATCGTTCCCACATCAACGGCGGAATTCCGCTTATAAGCGGAAAGTATCCCCAGCGGGATGCCAAAGGTCACAGCGAACAGCATGGCGAAAAGCGTCAGCTCAATAGTGACCGGCAGGCGCTCTGCCAACAAATCGGCGACGGGGCGGCCAAAGCGGAATGAATCGCCCAAATCGCCTTGCGCTACGTTGCGCATATAGATGGCGAACTGTACCGGAATGGGCTGGTCTAGCCCGTTACGCTTGAAAAACTCATCGCAGATTTCATCAGTTGCGCGCTCGCCCAATACGGCGCGGCAGGGGTCTCCGGGAATGGCGCGGGCGAGGAAGAATGTCACCATCAAAATACCGAAAAGCACCGGGATGGTCAGGATTAATCGCCGCAAAAGAAACTTAGACATAAGCGATAACTTTCAACGTTGAAACGACATCATGCCATGAATGGGTGGCGGGGACATCAAGCCCCCGCCAGTTTACCATCTAGAGGGGAATGGGGATAAGCCCCGATTCCCCTATAAAGCTTAAAACTATTCGCCTGCGTTCAGGAATGCACCGAAGAAGGCGTTGAAGTAGGTGAAGTTACCATCGCGGCCAACATGGAGCGGGTTCGCCGCATCCCATTGGACTGCGAAGGACATCACTACGTCATTCGCGTCGAAGTCCGAACCATCGTGGAACTTGACGCCTTCGCGCAGTTTGAAGGTCCAGACGAGCAGGTCATCGCTGGCTTCCCACTCTACGGCGAGGGCGGGCACAACGGCTGTACCGCCAACCTCATAGGCCAGCAGCGATTCGTTGATTTGCTCACAAGCGCGCAGCGATTCGCCATCGGTCTCATCAGCACAGTAGAGGCCAATCGGCTCGGCATTCTGCATCCAGATGAAGTTATCATCGTCCGGATCTTCGACAACAGCGAAGTATTCGTTACCCAGCGGGCTAGCGTGGCCGCCTTCAATGGAAGCGCGATAAGCAACACCACTACCACCATGGGCAATCGGGACCATCGGGACGAGGTCGCGGATGAGGGTATTGGCTTCCACGTAAATCGGGTAGCGCTCATCGGGGTCGGCCAACTGAGCAGCGCGGCTGAGGGCATCCACGATTTCTGGATATTTCTCGCCGAACTGGTCGCTAGAGCCACCACCAAAGTGGAAGTCTAGGAAGTTGGTCGCATCCGGATAGTCCGCACCCCAACCCAACAGGTGGAGCGACAGTTCGCCAGCATCAGCGGCATCCAAGAAGGCGCCGGATTCCATGACGACGATTTCTACTTCAATACCAACCTCGGCCAGCTGTGCCTGCAAGTCCTGAGCGACAACGCCCGGCTGTGGCAGGTAGCTGCGAACCACATCGCGGTAGCTGAGGGTGGTCTGAATCGGCAGTTCAAATCCGTCTTCAGCGGCGGCTTCTTCCAGCAGTTCGCGAGCGCGGTCCGGGTCATAGGGGAACGGCTCAACTTCTGGTGTGTAACCGAAGATGCTGGGCGGCATGAACTGGGTGGCTACGATAGAGCCAGCGGGATAGAAGTTATCAACAATACGTTGTTTGTCGATAGCGTGGGCAACCGCTTGGCGCACTTTCACGTTATCGAACGGCTCAACGGTGTTGTTGATGCCCAGATAGAAGATGTTGGTGCCGGGACGCTCGAACAGTTGCAGGTTCGGGTCGTTACGGATGACATCGAAGTCGCCAGGGGCGGGGTTGTCGATGCCGTCAACAGTGCCGGCTTGCAGCTCAACCAAACGGGCAGCAGCTTCGCTGTTCCAACGGAAGATGAGGGTCGGCTCTTTGGCCGGCTCGCCCCAGTAGTCATCGAAGCGCTCTAGTACAAGTTCGTTACCCAGGTCCCAGTTGGCCAGGCGGTAGGGGCCAGTGCCAATGGGGTTCTGGAACAGTTCGGGGCCGCCGCCGCCAGTCGCTTCAAGATACTCTGACGGGTGAATGTTCAGAGCGGAGAAGGCAACCTTCGACGGGAAGGCCGGATCGGGGTAGCAAAGGGTAAATGTAACTTCATATTGGCCAGTGGCTTCGATAGATTGTAATTCGCCACCATAGTCGCAGCTATCGGCGCTATAGGTCAGCGGCTCGAAGTCATCCTGACCAACTGCTGGCAGGGCGAGACTGAGCAACACCGCCGCCAGAAGTAATAACGGGAGTACACGAAGGGCTTTTTTCATTTGAACTCTCCTCGTTCAAGAAAACATTTATTACGTGGCCGGCTAAATAATCCAGACCGTTATCTATTGTACTGAGTATAGGCAGGCTTTACAACAAAATCGGTGCAATTTGGTTATGGAAGCGGGGATTTACTCATGGGGTGTTTAATCAAACGCTATCATGCGTTGGTCATTCACCGTCAGTTATAGGTTTAAGTACATAAATCGCGCCGAATTGATGCACCTCATAAACCGAGAGGTCATAGCGCGCCAAGCCCGGCTCATACACTACCACATAATCAGCGCCAGCCACTTCACCCGTTGGTGATTGGTTGCGATTATGCAGGCCGTAGTAACTTTCCAGTAGATAATCAAATCCCATGCCAATACGGTAGAGTGGGTCTACATGATGCCAAGGGGCAATCCACCAGAAGTGGCGCGATTCTGCCATGATGTCATAACTGATGGTGAGGCTATCTCCGCCGGCCCAATCGTCAGCTATCCACGCAGTGGCGGCGTCAATAGAGCGATATAGAGCAACATTAAACGGCGAGTAGTGCTCTATATCAGCGAGGCGGGCGCTATCTTTCGCCAGCCGCGCCCCACCTTGCACGCCCACAATGGCGAGAATAGCAGCGGTCAAAACACCATAGCGCCACCGCATGCGCGGCATCCGCTCAATGAGCAGGTGCAGGCTATAAGCGATGATGAGCACCTGCAAACCTGCAAGGCCATAGTAATAAGTCGATTGTGCTGACGCGGGCGAACGAGTGGCAATAAGCCCTAAAACCACAATAAGCGCCAACCCAAATAACAGAACGATGCGCCCGTGCGGTGTTTGGTAAAGGGCAGCAGCCAGAGCATGATAACGCGCGCGCCAGCCCGCAACCGCCAAACCAGCTTGCAACCAACGCCATAACGCCAGCAGCACCCCACCCCAGAAAGCGCTGAGCAACGCCACATATAAGGCAACTTGTGGCCAGTAAAAGGCAGTCAATTCCCTAGGCGCTAAAAAGCGGAACATGACCATGAAGCCATCAACAACTTGGGCAGGCGCAGCGACAATACGCCCCAACAGGCGCTCTACACGTGTGGGCGGCGTGGAGGCTTGTTGCGGCGGGGGCGCGGTAGCCTCTGCGGCGGGTGGAGGTGAAGGCGCTTGTTCGGGTGAAGTTACCGAAGGTAGCGGGCCACTCTCTGGCTTTAGGTAGGCATACTGCGCCATAATTTCGGGGGCGACAGTTGGCGTGCGGCTGAGGAAGGCGCGCAAGTCAACAAAATCGCGCTCCACTTGAAACAGTAGCCACGGCGCAAGCAATAAGGCCGAACCAATAACCCCGACGAATAGGCCACGCCATGCCAGCGGTGGGCGGCGGATGATGTAACACAACACCAACGCAGGATAGAGTAACACAGCGGTGAAATGCGTCATAAAGGCGGCGGTGATGAGCAAACAAGTGAGCGCCAAAGCGCGCCCATCGCCATCTTCCAGCCAGCGCAGCAGCCAATAGGCAATCATGGCGAAAAAGGACGGGAGCAATAATTGCGCCCAAGCGGTATAGGCGGCAGATATGGCGAACTCGCTAAAGGTGAAGAGCGCCACCGCCAGTAGCCCAGCACGTGGGTGAAGATAGCGCGCGCCAAGGCGATAAACATGCCATGTGCCTAAGGCGTTGAACACCAGCAATGTGCTGAGAAAAATCCAGTACACATCACGGGTGAAGAGCATGGCGGGCATATGTAGCCACACCAAAAAAGGCAAGTTATAAGCCGCAACACTAGAGAGCGTCCCATAAGCGGGAAAAACACCTTCATTGAAGAACGCCATGCCCCGCGCCACCACTGGCACATAATCAATCTCCCAAACCATCAACTGGGAAGCATAGAGCTTCAGGGGGATGCTGAGGATGAATAGAAGAGCGGCGGCAAAGCCATAACGACGGATAACGGGCATGGGCGTTCCTAATGGGCTATCTGAATAAACAAACAGGCGGCAAAACGCTGCCGCCCGTCATTATAACCGTGAAAACACCTGTTTTGTAGCTATTCGCCGGCTTCGGCTGTTGCTTCTGGGATGGTGATATTGAACTGTACGCTATTGAGGATTTCCTGCAATTCCGCCTGTGCTGGCCCATCCATAGCGGTGATTGGCCACGTATAGGTGTAAAAGACGAAGTTCAAGCCCTCAACATTCAAACCAGCGAACCAGCCGCGCGTATCCTCAAGGCCAGAGGGGCAATCCACCGCCTGAAAATACGTGCCTGCGGCGGGCAAGCCGCCAACAGTGAACTCGCGACGCAGGTCTGTGCCCACATTGCAGCCCCATTCAACGACAGGACCACGCAACAGGCGCAAGCCATCGCGGAACAGGTCAATTTGGCCTTCAAAAGGCGAGGTGAAGTTGGGGAAGCCCCACAGCAAAATGATGAACCCTTGCCCGCCCGTCACAGGGCCAGTATAGAGGGCGAATGGCGTACTGCGGAATGTATCAATGTCATAGTGGGTAAAGGCGTCATAACCCTCTTGCCAACCCTCTGGCAGGTCAATCGTGATAGGGGGTATGACCTCTTCGCCCAGTAGTGGCTCTACGGTGATGGGAAGAACGACCACATCGGATGTTGGCGTAGGCGCGGGGGTATCGGTAACGATGACGATTTCCTGCAAGGTTGGCACAGGCGACGGCGTTGGCACAAGAGTGGGCGTCAAAGTTGGCGGCGCAGGCGTCTCTGTCGCCACGGGGGCGCCAGAACAAGCCGCTACTACTATAAGTAAGCCGAATAGCCCCAAAATCAACTTCAAACGGTCTGGCATATGAACTACCTCGCTTCAGTCATGATGATGCCGCCACGCTCATTCCCATTCAATCGTGCCCGGCGGCTTACTGGTAATATCATACACCACACGGTTCACCCCGTGCACCTCATTCACAATACGGTTGGCCACCCGCCCCAACAAATCATAATCGAGGCGCGCCCAATCCGCCGTCATGAAATCATCCGTAGTGACAGCGCGCAAGGCAACCACTTCCTCATAGGTGCGGTTATCGCCCATCACGCCAACGCTCTTCACTGGCAACAGCACCGCAAATGATTGTGACGTGGCAGCGGGGCGGCCATCTTGTGGGTAAAGCAGGCTAGCACGCTCTAGTTCATCGCGGAAGATGGCATCAGCCGCGCGGAGTGTCTCCAGACGCTCCCAAGTAATATCGCCAAGGCAGCGAATGGCGAGACCAGGGCCAGGAAATGGTTGCCGCCAGACGATATGGCGTGGCAACCCCAGCACCTCCCCTACCCGCCGCACTTCGTCCTTAAATAGGTCGCGCAGCGGTTCTATCAGGTCAAAATGCAGGTCATCGGGCAGGCCGCCAACGTTATGATGCGTTTTGATGGTTTTGGCGGTCTTGTGCCCGCGCGCGCTTTCGATAACATCGGGGTAAATAGTACCTTGCGCCAAAAAGCGAATATCAGAGCGTTTGCGCGCTTCTTCGGCGAATACGTCGATAAACAGGCCGCCGATAATTTTGCGTTTGGTCTCTGGCTCGGTCTGGCCTTGCAACGCATCTAAAAATTTCTCGGTGGCGTCGATGGCGACGAGGTTCATGCCATGCTCTTGCCCAAAGATGCGCACCACCTCTTCCGCCTCACCTTGCCGCAACATACCCGTATTGACGAACACACACACCAATCTCTCACCAATCGCACGGTGAATGAGCGCGCCCACCACCGCTGAATCTACGCCACCACTGAGCGCCAATAACACCTTTTCATCGCCGACCTGCTCCCGAATGCGGGCGATGGCGTCATCGATGAAAGCGGATGAAGTCCATGTTGGCTGGCAATTGCAAATGTTAAACAGGAAGTTGGCGAAGATTTTCTCGCCTTGTGGTGTATGGGTGACTTCTGGATGAAATTGGACGGCGTAGATATGGCGGGAAGGGTTGGCGATGGCGGCAAATGGGGCGTTAGGGGTGCGGGCGACGGGGAGGAAATCTGGGGGCGGGGCTTCGATGCGGTCTCCATGAGACATCCAGACGCGCAATTTATCATCCAGACCCTCGAAAAGTGCGCTCTCCCCGATGCGCTCTATCTCCGACGGGCCGTATTCGCGCGCTTGTGCTGCGCCGACCTTTCCACCAAGCGCCTGTGTGAGCGCCTGCATCCCATAACAGATGCCGAGAATGGGCTTGCCGCTTTGTAAGATGTGCGGCGGTATTCGCGGGGCGTCGGGGTCATAAACGCTGTTGGGGCCGCCGCTGAGGATGTAGCCAGCGGGTTGGTGCTGGTCAATCACTTCTGGCGGTGTATCGGGATAACACACTTCGGCATATACCCCAAGATCTCGTACACGGCGCGCAATGAGGCGGGTGTACTGCGAGCCAAAGTCAATGATGGTCACTCCACCAGTGCGTAAATCGCTCATAAGCCGTTATGCCATCTCAATCTTGCCATCGTCCATACTGACAATGGTCACTAGCGCTTCAATCGGAATATTGTCATAACCATGCTTGAGCATAAGGTCGCGCCCGCCCTCAAAGGTCTTTTCGGCAACAACGCCAATACCGACGAGATTGGCCTTTGCGCTGGCCACCATACGGGCGAGGGCGAGTAGGGTTTGGCCAGTGGCGAGGAAATCATCAATGATGAGAACGTTCTCATCGGGATGCAAAAACTCGGCAGAAACCAGCAAATTCACCTCGCCGCCTTTGGTATGGCTGGGCGCAGTCTCCAGAAAAATAGGACCAGACATGGTGATGGGCTTCTTTTTGCGGGCATAGACCACAGGCACGCCCAGCACCATTGCGGTCGTTAGGGCGGGCGCAATACCAGAAATTTCGGCGGTTAAAATGCGATCTATCTTGAGGCTTTCGAAGCGGTGGGCGAGTTCTCGCCCCATTTCCATCATGAGGTCGGGGTAAATTTGGTGGTTGAGGATACTATCAATCTTGAGGATACCATTGCCGAGATTTTTCCCCTCGGCACGAATGCGTTGTTTAAGCGCTTCCATTGCTTTCTGTCTCCCCCTCAGGATGCGTTGGCGTTTGTCCGCCTTCTTCTTCATAAACATCGGCAAAAAGCATTTCGACACTACCAGGGCGGAAGCGTCCCAGTGCAGCACCGGCCAACTGCCCTTCTTGCGATTTCAGCGCGTTGCGCATCGTCTGTTGGTCATCGAAGTAGACCTCTAGAATGCGGTAGTAGCGTGCATCGCCCACAGGAGAGCCGATGATGTCGACAACTTGCCGCCGTCGGATATTCGGCATTTGCTCGACCAGCGCGAGGAAGGCGCTATAGGCATCCTCGAAGTCGACCAGATTGCCAGGACGGTGGAACATAACCATGAATTTAACCATCTCAGCGTTTTACCCTTGCTTATCGCTAGATGCAAAAAGCGGGCTGTGGATAGCCCGCCCTTGATAATACTTTTCTTGAGGGTATGTTGCCAGTGTAGGATTTACCCGTTTACTCGTCGTCACGGCGCAAGAATAAGCCTAAAATAACGCCAATGGCGAACACAATAGCGGTAATACGCCATGGATTGCGCTTCACCACCTGTGTGGCTTCCTGACTGATTTCATCGAGTTTGCGCGCGTTAATGTAGTTGGCGGCTTTCTCTAGATTATGAGCAATGGTATCTGCCGCATCGAGCATTTCGCGCGCATTCTTGCTCTCTTGGGCGCGTTCGCGGATGGCCGCCGCCGCGTTTTGCAATTGCTTGACCACTTCTTTACGAATTTCTTCGGCGCGCTCACGGAGTTCGCGCCCTAGCTCATGGACATCTTCAGCAATATCTTGCGACATCTCCACAACTTCAGATACTTCTTGTGTCTCTGTTCCTGTCTGTTTGTTGTTCTTGTCGCCCATGGTACTCACCTCTCATACTATGCCTTTTTATATTATACGCCCGAAAATGGCGAATGGTTGCACTGTTTTGGGAATGACGCCGAAGCTCTTACTAGCTAGATGACGAATATCACCCTGATAACCCATCCTCATCAAAAAAGGGCGCCTATGGCACAATATGAGGCATGGTACAGGAGTTATCACCAGCGAAGGGCTTGCTTATGCGCATTGATGTATTGACGCTATTCCCCGAAATGTTTGAAGGGCCGATGAACACCAGCATGCTCTGGAAAGCGCGCGACCGCCAGCTATTGGATTTGCACCTGCACAATATCCGCGATTACAGCACCGATAAACACCGCACAGTAGATGATACGCCCTATGGCGGCGGCGGCGGGATGATACTCAAGGCGGATGTGCTCGTGCCAGCGGTAGAAGATGTGCGCGGGGATGAGGCTTGCCCGGTTATTTTGATGTCGCCACAGGGGCGGCAATTTCATCATGATGTGGCGGTAGAACTAGCCCAGCACGCTCGGCTGATTTTGCTTTGTGGCCATTATGAAGGTGTTGATGAGCGCGTGCGTGAGCTGGTGGTGACGGATGAAATCAGCATCGGCGATTATGTATTGACTGGCGGCGAATTGGCGGCAATGGTGGTAATTGATGCTGTTGTGCGGCATATCCCCGGCGTTTTGGGTGCAGAAGGCGCACAGCACCGCGATAGCCATGCTGATGGCCTGTTAGAAGGCCCCCACTATACCCGCCCCGCAGAATATCGTGGGTTGACCGTGCCAGATATTTTACAAAGCGGCAATCATGGCGCCATCGCTAAATGGCGGCGGCAACAATCTATACGGCGTACTTGGCAGCGCAGGCCAGAACTGCTATTGAAGGTCGAATTGACGGAAGAAGAAAAGCGCTATCTGGCAGAACTGGCGGAAGAAGAGGCGAAATCGGGGCAGAAGCCGAAACCTTAAGAAATTTTTCACAACGCAGAATGAAAAATCATGATATTATTCACGTTGAGCCTACACGGTACTTTTGGCCCAACATGGTGTGGCAGTCGCTTGAGGCTTATCTATCTTTTAGCTATACTTAATTGCGTGTGTAAGCGTTTTATGCAATAGCACAACGCAAATCGTCTATAAAGAGAGCATGGCACATGACTCAGCAATATCGCAGTGACGCGCTAGAAAATCGCTTAAAACTCCTCCATGACATGACTGAAGGCATCACCGCGACAGTGGTCGTGAATGTGGATGGTTTACTTGTTGCGGCCTACCCCGCCGGTGATGAGGAAAACCCGCACGAAAACCCCACCAGCAGCCCGCAGGTGGCGGCTATGTCGGCGACGCTCATTGGCCTAGCAGAGCGCACGCTACGACGGTTGGAGCAAGGGGAATTCAAACGCCTGATGATGGAAGGTGAAAATGGCGTAATGGTCGTGTATCCCTCTGGTAGAGCATCATTAGCCGTTCTGGTGAAGAACGACGCGGAACTTGCTCATGTGTTATTTGCTGCGAAGAAAGCTGCCGCTGATATTGCTGAGATTTTAGGTTACTAGTTTTCGTCTTCGCTGATGAAATAAGCGTAAAAGACAACTTTGCCTAGGCGGATTTCATCGCCATCGCGCAATTTGTATGGCTGGTTAGGCTCTAAGCGCTCGCCATTCAAATAAGTACCGTTGCGACTGCCCAAATCAATAATTTCTAAACGAGAACCTTTTAAGCGAACTTTTACATGCTGACGGCTCAGCCCTAGTTGGTAACCCGCATATGGTGTAAGGTCAATATCAGGGAAAATGCCATGCACTGGGTCACGACGGCCTAACACCATCTCCCGCACAGGGGAAATATCAATATCTTTATTCATCTCCACCATATGTAAGCGCAAAAGCATACCATAGCGAAAAACGCTACTGCTTGTCACTTGGCGAATGGCGTGATTGGATTGCGAAGAACGGGCGGCTTCTTCTGCTTCGCGCGTGATGTCATAGGTGGATTGGGTGCGATGTTCTTTTTGTAGACTAATGTCTACATTGTCTTCTCCCCCATGAGAGCCGTCCTGTGGACGCATATGCGCCTTTTTCTTTGGGTCGTATTCAGTCATTGTTTATTACCTACTTGCAAAATATAACTATTCACATTGTACGTGCATTTACATTTTTTATCAAGCGACGCCTATAAGTAAAATGATAATATAGCTTCCTAATGATTCCTCATCGGCGGCGCTAAAGAGTAAACGCACAACATCTTCAGGCGCTGCGGCATCTAGCGGGATGTTCAGCATCGCATCGACAAACGAGCCATTGAGCGGCACACCGTCGGCCAGAACGACATAGCTTTCATCCAGCGCGTCACCCACCTGCCAGCAACTATCCTCTGTACCAGCATCATTACAAGCAATGGGCACACCGTTTTCATCATCAGCAATATTGCCATCAGCGGTAATCTGTATCAAAACGGGGTCTAACAGGTCATCTGCGCCAATCATGTAAGATGAAAGCGGTAAGCCGTAATTCAGCACAGCAGGTGTTAAGTGCACCTCCAGTATATCACCAATTAGCGCATCCCCGACACTTAAAATATATTCATCTTCCGTAACAATGACGCCACCTTCGATAATGAGCAGGAATTCCCCCACTTCAGGCTGGCGATTACCCACGACAATTTGCACCCCCTGCTCTAACGCTTCTGGAGAAATTACCACCTGTGCACTGTTCGGAGACGGCCCAATTTCACCAATCACGGGCAACTCTGCCGCATAGCCAACGGCTACACCACCCGCAAATGAACATATCCCCTCGCCTTCTGCGGGGAGTAGCGCTAATACAGGCTCAAAATCACCCACACCGATAACCGTCACGGTATAGGGTTCAGCGCTTTCGGTAGGCGGTAAGGAGATGAGTGCGCCATCGGCAAAAGCTTCGCGGCCATCGCAGAGCAAACGTGCCCGCCCGTCAATGCGCTCTAGTGTAGCAATGGCGGCGGTGTTTTCTGGCGCGGCATAAGGATAATGCACGATGAACACGCCTAGCCCTTCCGTTGTGGCAGAGAGTTGCAAATCTACTGTGGGGGCATCGCCTAATGGCACGGACAGTATCAAGTCATTAGCGCCAGCAGGCTGGTCAATTACAAAACCGCGCGATAAGGCAATATCATACTGCGCCAGCGGCTCAGCGGTGAGGGCACTATCAGCTGTAGCCAATTGGGGCACAGTTTCACTATCCAGTTCCGCCAAAAGATAGGCAGTGAGCGGCTGGCCAGATTGGCGCGCATTGTCGCTGATAGGCAATGACCATGTATGAGGCGTTGTGGAGAGCGCAAGGTTTTCTACTAGCAGCACGAACTCACCACCACCACTGGCGCCACCAATCGCAATATGGGTGATGCCATCCAGTTCTGGCGAAAACGCCGCTTGCACTGCACTTGGCGAAGGGGGGACTTCGCCTGTCGAGGGTAAATTCACGCTATACTCAGCAGCATAGGTATCTGTTTCAAGGCAGGTGATATAGCCATCATCATAGATAAGAGCTAGCACAGGGTCGAAGCCATTCACCCCAAGAACGGTCACACTTAGCCAGTCATCAGCGGCGGCACTGGCGGGGATGGGTATGCTGATAGGGTCAGTTAGGGTAATCCCCTCGGCAC
>DAOTWU010000193.1:0-12211 GCA_034435735.1 Anaerolineae bacterium
CCCATTCTGTCACGCCGTTTGCGATGTGAGGTGATGGCGAAGCGGTGCGCCTCATCCCGCACCCGCTGGACGAGATAAAGCGCTTGGCTAGTACGCGGCAGGATAATGGGAGCGCTTTGCTCTGGTAGATAAATCTCTTCAAACTGCTTAGCCAAAGAGGCCACTGGCACACGTTCCCGTAAGCCAAATGTCTCTAACACCTCAACCGCCACATTAAGCTGCCCCTTCCCGCCATCAATTAGCAGTAAATCCGGCAATAATCGCCATGTTTCGCTACGGTCTTGGCCGTCTGGCGCATCGATGGCATCAGTTTCTATGGCGTCTTTCCAGCGATTAAAGCGCCGTGTCAAGGCTTCTCGCATAGATTGATAGTCATCAGAACCTTCATGAGTGACCGTGCGGATGTTGAAGCGGCGATACTCGCTTTTTCTGGGGCGTCCCTGCACAAAGACCACACGGCTAGCGACAATTGCCGTGCCTTGTGTGGTGCTGATGTCGTAACATTCAATGCGGTTCGGGATGCGTGGCAAACTTAGCGCATCTTGCAATTCTGCCAAAGCTTCTTCTTGCTTAGTTGTATCGTTCTCCCACTGCTCACGTAACATGCGCAAGGCTTCGCTGGCGTTTTCCTGTGCCATTTGAATTAGTTCGCGCTTGTTGCCGCGTCTGGGTACAGTAATGCTGACTTTGTTGCCGCCCCGTTTATCAGCTAACCAGCGTTCAATGATGCGCGCCTGTTCCACTTCATTTGGCAATATGAGTTCGCGCGGCACTTCTGCCATATCGCTATAAAATTGTGTCAGGAATTGCTCTAGAATAACTTCATCACTTTCACCCTCTGCCCCGTCTAATGATCGGGTATCACTCCCGATAAGCTTGCCATTTCTGATGAACAAAATCTGTATCACGGCTTCGTTTTTATCCCGCGCTAACGCAATGACATCATGGTCTGTCATCTTGGGGTTGACCGCTCTATGGCGTTGGGTGATGTATTCGATAGCTTTTAACTGGTCGCGTAACATTGCGGCCTGTTCAAACTTGAGCGCTTCCGCCGCTGCTTCCATTTCACGGTTAAGGCGGGCAATGACCGCATCACTTTTACCACTTAGTACATCCATCAATTCCTTAATCATGGCGCGATAGGTTTCTTGATTGACTGCGCCAATACAAGGCCCATTGCAGAGTTTAATATCATAGAACAGGCAAGCGCGGCTATCATTACCGGTTATTTCTCGGTCACAGGTGAGGTAAGGGAATGCCCGCCGCAATACCCTTAGTGTATTCTGCACTGCCCACATGGCTGCATAAGGACCAAAGTAGCGCGCCCCGTCGTTTTTTATGCGCCGTGTCGTCTCAACCTTAGGATAGGGGTCTTGCCATGTTACCCGTATATAGGGATAGCGTTTGTCATCTTTGAGGCTAATGTTGAATTGTGGGCGGTGACGTTTGATGAGTGTTTCTTCTAGGATGAGCGCCTGCACTTCGTTTTCGGTGATAATGACTTCTATATCTCTCACCAAAGCGCGCATTTTCAGTGTTTTGGGCTGGCCGTCTGCATGTGTTGTGAAATAGCTTCGCACCCGATGTCGCAGGCGCTTCGCCTTGCCCACATAAATAATCTCGTCATTTTCATCTTTCATTAAATAAACGCCGGGCTTCAATGGCAAGCTGGCCAATATCGCTTGAATATGTTCGGGTGGTTGGTAGCTCATATTGCCCTTCTCAATATTAGAGCACTTGTTCGCCTCGATGCCATTATAACTGCTATATTCACCATTCTCTAGTGACGCTACTAGGTAATTTGTGGGATTTTTGCCACTTTATGTGGGATAATGTGGTATACTGAACGCATCGTTAAGCTATCTCTTGGCGTGGGGTCGCGCATGTTTTGGGGCGAGTATTCTCATCATCTGGACAAAAAAGGACGGTTAATTATTCCGGCACGTTACCGGTCTAATTTGCCGGTTGGTGCTGTATTGACACGGGGTTTAGATCGCAATTTAATTATTTTCCCGCCAGATGCTTGGCGTGGTATTGCTGAGCAGCTAAACCGTCTCCCTATTACCGACCCTAAAGCCCGCGCTCTCCGCCGCTTGATGTTTTCCGGCATGGTTGAACTGTCTTTAGATAGGCAGGGACGCATCTTAATACCCTCATATTTGCGCCAATATGCCGCTTTGGATGGTGAAGTTCTCATTGTTGGCATGGAAACGTTTATTGAACTCTGGAATCCAGACCATTGGCAAGCTACACTGGATGGTGTAACCCACGCCCTCGCAGAAGCTGACCATACGCTGATTTTAGATTGGTAAGGTATGACTGAAGAAGCACCATCAGAGTTTCATACACCAGTTTTGCTCAAGACGGTTTTAGATGCGCTTATTCCAGATAAAGATAATCCTCCCCAGCGGATTATTGATGGCACGTTAGGTGCTGGTGGTCATACCCGTGCTTTTCTCGATGCTGGTGTGCAAGAAGTGCTTGGCCTAGATGTTGACCCCCAAGCGTTAGCGATTGCACGAGAAAACCTCGCCCCTTATGGCGGTCGTATTCATATTGTCCATGCTTCCTATACCACTATGGCTGCAGAGGCACAGCGGTTGGGCTGGGATGCGGTAGACGGCATTTTGCTTGATTTGGGCGTTTCATCTATGCAACTGGATACGCCCGAACGCGGTTTTGCTTTTCGCCACGATGCGCCTCTAGACATGCGATTTACCCCCAACTCAGATTTACCGACGGCTGCCGACATTCTCAACACATATGATGCCACACAACTAGCCGAAATTTTCTTTCGCTATGGTGAAGAGCGCTATAGCCGTCAAATTGCCCGCGCGGTGGTGAATGCACGGCCTTTATCCACAACACGCCAGCTTGCCGACCTTATTGCCAAAACTGTGCCGCGCCCCAAAAAGCAAAAAGGGCGCAAAGATAATATTCACCCCGCTACTCGTGTTTTTCAGGCGTTGCGCATCGCCGTAAATGAAGAGCTGCAAGCAGTGGAGGCGGTGTTGCCTATGGCAATAGCGCTATTGCGTCCGGGTGGAAGATTGGGCGTTATTAGTTTCCATAGTTTGGAAGACCGTATCGTCAAGCAGTATTTTCGGGATGCTGCTATTGAAATTGTTCCGCCGCCCGGTATGGCTTCTCTGCCCGCTCGTCAGGCACAGGTGCGCTTGATAACACGCAAACCGCTTATGGCCGCTGAAGAAGAGATTGCGCAAAATCCGCGTAGCCGCAGCGCAAAGTTGCGTATTGTGGAAAAATTGGGGTAGGGAGGTTGGTATGTCTCAAAATTGGATTCAACACACCCTGCGCCGCAGCCGTTGGCGTCCACAAAATCAAGCCGCTGCTTTGGCGACACTTGGGGTTATCATCGCGCTGATTATCGGCGTTCTGTATCTTTCACAGGTATCTTCAAACGCGACGACAGGCCGCCAATTGGCCGACCTGATTGCAGAGCGCAATGAGCTACAAAGTGTGAACGAGCAACTACGCGCCGAAATTGCAGAGTTGCGTAGTGTCCCCCGTTTGTTGGCGCGTGCCAGTGAATTGGGGTTCGTGCCCGCAGGACAAGACCAAATCGAATATTTAGTCATTGAGGGGTATAATCCCCATCGCGATGAGACGGTTGCGCCATTGCAGAAAGAAGAACCGCAATTGCCAGTTTATGATGAATCTTTTGGTGGCTGGTTGCAACAGCAATTAGATAACCTGCGCGCCCAGTTCGAAGGTTTTTCAGGTACGGGAGAGTAGATGATGCAGCGGCAAGCCGCCAACAATGCGAGTTCACCGCAACAGGAGATGCTGCGGCAGCGATTGCCCGTTGTGATTGTTGTGCTGCTCATTATCAGCGCAATTCTTGTGTTGCGCTTGTTTACCTTTCAGTGGCTGCCGCCAGAGGTGGCCCGCGATTTTCAGTTGCGCCGCGATGCCAATTATCAGCGCACCATTCGCGTTACTTCCGAACGCGGCATTATCTATGACCGTAATGGCGAACCTTTAGCAGTCAACACTTTCCAGTACGGTATTGGCGCAAGCCCTAACCTTATCAGCAACCCACGCGATGTTGCGACGCAACTAGCGGCAATTCTCAATCGTTCAGAACTTGAGATTTACAACCAGCTCACGTCTGATGTGTCATGGGTTTCAATCGCTCGTCCCGTAAGCGCGGAGGTTGGTCAGGAAGTTGCTCGTTTACAGCAATCCGTGCGCGGCATCACCCGCGAACCTATCCCACGCCGTTTCTATCCACAAGGAACGTTAGCAGCCCACATTCTGGGATTTGTTGCTGGCGACCCACAGGACTATCGCGGTTATAACGGTGTTGAAGGGTATTACCAGCAACAATTAGCTGGACGAGTTCGCAATCAAGATGTGAGCACTATTCCCTTTGATTTGCCGCAAGATATACCTGAAAGCGACCGCGGCAGCGACCTCGTTTTGACGTTAGACCGCGATATACAGTTTCTCGTTGAAACAGAGTTGCAACTTGCGATTACCCAAACTGGCGCTACTGGCGGCACGATCATCGTTATGGACCCGCGTAATGGCGATATTTTAGCGATGGCTAGTTATCCCGCTTTTGACCCCAATACCTATTTTGATGTCACCGACGAAACAGTTTTTCGAAATCCCGCCATTAGTGAAGTCTATGAGCCGGGTTCAGTGATGAAGGTTGTGACGGTGGCCGCAGCCTTAGAGCTTGGTGTGATTACCCCTGAGTGGACATATAACGATCAGGGCTTTATCGATATTGGTGGCATTCGCATCGAAAATGCAGAGCGCAGGGCTTATGGTGTGGTAGATACCGCGCAAGTGCTCATTAATTCGTTGAATGTTGGCGCAGCGACTATTGCGCAGGAAATGGGGTGGGAAGATTTTTACCGCATGTTGGCGCGCTTCGGATTCGGGCAGCCGACACGTGTAGACCTACAAGGGGAAGAGGCGGGCATCCTCAAGACGCCTTACGATGATGATTGGAGCGAGAGCGACTTAGGCACAAATAGCTTTGGGCAGGGCATTTCTGTAACGCCCTTGCAGATGATTACGGCTTTTGCTGCCATTGCTAACGATGGTTTAATGATGCAGCCACGGGTTGTCTATCAAATTGTCGATGGCTCTGAGGTTTATACCACCCAACCCACGGCGTTAACGCGCGTTGTATCGAAGCGCACAGCAGATATTGTCACAGATATGATGGTTCGTACCGTTAACGAGTCGCTGGAAAATGCCCAGCTTCCCGGTTATGCTATTGCGGGCAAAACGGGTACTGCGGAAATTTCATCGCCTCTGGGTTATGAGCGCGATGCGTCTATCGCTTCGTTTATTGGTTTCCTGCCTGCTGATGCGCCTCAAGTGGTGGTTTTGGTCAAACTAGACCGCCCAAGTGGTTACTGGGGCAGTGTAGTGGCCGCACCTGTGTTTCGCCGTATTGCCGAACGTTTGGTTATTCTGATGGAAATTCCGCCGGATGATGTTCGCCTCGCCATTCAATCTCAAGGCGGTGCGGTGGAAGAAGTAAACCGGTAGCGAATGGTTTCGCATTTCATAAGGATGTGAGGAAAGAGTTTTCATTATGACTGGAGCCTTACCTTTTTCGCTCTCTGTTGGCGCTATTGCCTTTCTCTTAGGCGTCATTTGGGGAGGTCCTTTTGTCGAGATTTTGCGCCGCCTGAAGATAGGGAAGCTTATTCGCGCTGAGTTGCTTGACACTGCCCATGAAAAGAAAATTGGCACACCTACGATGGGCGGCATCATGATTCTTTTGCCTGTAGTGGTCATTACTTTCGCCCTCAATATCGCTCGTGTGGTGCAATCTGGCGAAGGTGCGAGTATCTTTCTAGTGCTGGCTGTTCTGCTTGGTTATGGTTTTTTGGGCTTTATCGACGATTGGGAAGGCATCCAAAAGTCGCGCGGCACATTAGGCGAAGGACTTTCTCCCCGCGCTAAATTTTTCGGCCAAGTTTTCCTTGCATTGATTGTCGCGGCCATCATCTCGCTTTATGAAGGCGGATTCTCTTTCGCCAATGAAATTGACCTACCGTTATTGCCTGTTTCTATCCCGATAAGCCCGATTTTATTCATCCCTATCGTGGCGTTCATCATTGTTGCTATGTCCAATGCTGTTAATCTCACCGATGGCTTAGATGGCCTTGCTGGCATCATCACCGCCAGTGCATTCGCAGCCTATGGCGTAATTGCCTTTATTCAGGGGCAAGTTTTTCTTGTGCAGTTTTGCTTCATTATGGTGGGCGCATTGTTCGCTTTTTTATGGTATAACGCCTATCCTGCCCAGCTTTTCATGGGAGATACTGGCTCGTTGGCAATTGGCGCTGCTTTGGCAACAATCGCCGTTATGACTGGCCAATGGCTGCTATTGCCTGTTATTGCTATCGTGCCCGTTGTAGAGACGGTCTCAGTGGTTTTACAAGTGGCTTATTTCAAGTGGACTGGCGGGCAACGTTTATTCCGCCGCGCACCTATTCACCATCATTTTGAGCTAGCTGGTTGGAGTGAAACGCAGATTGTTCAGCGCTTTTGGTTGGTTGGTTTGCTGGCCGCCATGATCGGCGTTGCACTGTCGCTTTTATAAGGGATGGCCATGACAGACCCATTACACGGAAAGCGGGTTCTGATAATTGGTTTTGGTCGTCAGGGGCGCTCTTTAGCGCGCTGGTTGCCAACTGTGGGCGCGAAGGTAATTGTGAACGATGGGCGCGATGAAAAAACGCTCAACCTGCCACAAGATGAATATGCCCATGTCCGCTTTGTTTTAGGCGATCATCCCGTTTCGCTGGTGGAAGAGGCGGATATTGTTTGCGTTTCTGGCGGTGTGCCTCTGGAATTGCCTTTAATACAAGCAGCCTATAAAGCGGGATTGACGATAACCAATGATGCCCAACTATTCATGGAACGTTGCCCGGCGCCTGTTATTGGTATTACTGGCAGCGCTGGCAAAACCACAACGACCCGCCTCGTCGGTGATATTATGCAGCAATCGGGCTTTCGCACGTGGGTGGGTGGCAATATTGGCGATGTGCTGCTGGATGTGCTTCCGCAAATAGCGCCCCAAGACCGTGTTGTGATGGAGCTCAGTAGCTTTCAATTGGAACTTATGACAAATAGTCCACAGATTGCCGCTGTACTCAATATCACGCCCAATCACTTAGATCGTCACGGTACAATGGAAAACTATACCGCCGCCAAGGCGAACATCATTGCCCACCAGCGCCCCGATGATATGGCCATATTGGGATATGATGATGCGGGTAGCCATGCCCTAGAAGAAGCGGTATGTAGCCAATTGCTCTGGTTTTCCATGCGTGATATGGTGGCCGATGGCGCTTTTATGGCGGGAAATCGCTTGATTGTTGCCGGTTTAGCCAGCCCCGATGGTGTGCCTTGTGTAGTCTGCGAGCGTTCGGAAATTCCTTTGCGTGGTGACCATAATATATTGAATGTATTAGCCGCTATGGCGATAACAGGGGCGGCGGGTGTTCAACCTGAAGCTATGCGCGAGGCTATTTGCGCCTTCAAGCCTGTGCCGCATCGTTTAGAAACGGTGCGTGTGTTGGATGGCGTGACTTATATCAACGATAGTATTGCTACCGCGCCAGAGCGTACATTAGCGGCTTTGCGCAGCTTCGATGAGCCGCTTATTTTGCTGCTTGGCGGCGCAGATAAAGATTTGCCATGGGATGATGTGGTTAAACTAGCTGTTCATAAAGCGCGCCACATCATTGTTTTTGGCCAAAAGGGGCATAATCGTGTGGCTGATAAGGTCGCCGAGATTGCTAACTACATTTTAGGCGCAGAAAATATGATTAGCTATGTGCCTGATTTAGAGGGCGCTGTTACTATGGCTCATAACCTTGCGCAAAAAGGGGATGTCGTTTTACTGTCGCCTGGTGGCACTAGTTTTGATGCTTATGTTGATTTTGCCGAACGGGGCGAGCACTTTCGCCGTCTGGTAATGGCATTATAGGTATAATTGATAAGAACCAATGATTTGAAGTAGGGAGTTTGCTATGGCCGACCAGCCTTTAGACCAATCCTATACCGCTCGGCCAATACGCCCCACACCACGGCCAACTTCAGCGCAGCCCGCGCCCGCTACGCGTGAACGTCGGCGCGGTTTTTTAGCTGGGCTTGATAAGCCTTTAGTGGTTATTGTTGGTTTACTCGTCGCCATTGGGCTGATGATGGTCTATAGCACAACATTTGATTGGAGTTATGCCGAATTTGGTGACCCATCTGCCCGCTTTTTGATTCATTTGCGCAACACGGGCATTGCGTTTGCTTCTCTCGTGATTCTCGTCATCCTTGATTATCATATTCTTCGGCGTTTCGCTGTTCTGATGATGCTGGTCACTATTGGCACATTAATTGCAGTGCTCTTGTTTGCTGATGTGACTTTTGGGGCGCGCCGCGCGCTCATCGCTGGTTCGTTACAGCCGGGCGAACTTTCCGAGCTAGTAGTGGTCATTTATATGGCCGCATGGCTCAGCAGTAAAAAGACCCGCATTCGCAGTGTGACGTATGGCCTCATTCCCTTTATTGTCCTGCTATCAATTGTCTGTGGCCTTGTCCTCCTCCAGCCGGATTTGAGTACCGCCGCCGTTATTCTTGGCACTTCGGGAATTATGTTTTTCCTCGCCGGGGCAGATATTAAACAGCTTCTGGCAACGGGCTTATTGATATTAATTGCCGTGCTGGGGATTTTTGCATTGGGGCTTGTTCCAAACTATGCGCCTGGTCGTGTGGATTCGTTCCTCGCCAGTATCAGCGATTTAACCCGTGCCGATGACCAAGTTCAGGAAGCCATTAACGCCTTTATTGAGGGCGGTTGGTTTGGTGTTGGCCTTGGGGAAGGGCGGCAAAAATTTGGGATTTTGCCCGCTGCCCATACCGATAGCATTTTTGCGATTATTGGCGAAGAGCTGGGTGTTGTTGGCGCCTCTGTAGTTGTGGCATTATATGTTGCCTTTGTTGTTCGTGGCTTCCAAATCGCACGCCGTGCCCTAGACCCCTTTGGGGCTTTATTGGCGGCGG
Organism: Anaerolineae bacterium; assembly: GCA_034435735.1. Classification (GTDB taxonomy): domain Bacteria; phylum Chloroflexota; class Anaerolineae; order Aggregatilineales; family Phototrophicaceae; genus S146-30. Next base: position 9,055 of record DAOTWU010000193.1, read on the forward strand.
GGCTAACGGTTTGGGTTGCCTTAAAAGCCCTGTTAAATATCGCCGTTATGTTGGCGCTTGTGCCAACCACTGGCGTCCCTTTGCCTTTTATTAGCTATGGTGGCTCGTCTATTTTTGTGTTGCTTTCTGGCGTTGGTATTCTGTTGAGCGTACAGCGCTATACAGCGAGCCGCGAGCTTACACCTGAACGGAGAGTAATCAGTGCGAATTATGATCGCGGCGGGCGGCACGGGCGGTCACGTGTATCCCGCGCTCGCCGTAGCCGAAGCGCTACCGCAACTGGTGAATGATATAGAGCTTGAATTTGTTGGCACACAAGGCAGATTTGAACGCCCTCTTGTAGAGCGTTCAGGTCTAACTTTTAATGCTTATCATGAAATTATGGGTGGGCCAATTGCTGGCGTTAATCCTTTACGCGCTCTGCTCAGCACCGCAAAGCTCAGTTTTGGTGTATTGCAATCGCTAGCACTGCTCTTGCGCCGTCGCCCCGCTGCGGTTTTGATGACTGGCGGCTGGGCGAATTTACCTTTAGCGGTGGCTACATGGTTGTTGCGTGTTCCGGCTGTGGTGTATTTGCCAGATATTGAGCCGGGTATGACAATCCGCTTTCTGGGGCGCTTTGTTCCCCGCGTTGCCATTACTATGCCAGAATCTGCGGCCTACTTCCGCGACGGCCAAACCGTTGTTACTGGGTATCCTTTGCGGCAAGATAGGCTGAACGCCAACCGAGAAGAGGCGATTGAACATTTTCAGTTAGACCCACAACGCCTGACCCTGTTGGTCACTGGCGGAAGTCGTGGCGCACGCAGTATCAACATCGCGGTGATTAACATCGCCCGCCAGCTTTTAGATGAAGGGGTGCAAATCCTCCATATCAGCGGCACATTAGATTACGAGCGTTGCCAGCAGCAAGCGGGTGATTTGCTCCAGCATCCGCACTACCATCTCTATCCTTATTTGCATGACGATATGGGATTGGCTTATGCGGCGGCGGATGTTGTTGTTGCGCGGGCGGGGGCCAGTGTTCTGGGCGAAATTCCTCATTTTGCTGTACCATCAATCTTGATTCCATATCCTTATGCGTGGCGCTATCAAAAGGTCAATGCTGACTATTTGGAAAAACGTGGCGCGGCTGTACACTTGGCAGATGAAGAAATGGCTGAGGCGCTTTTACCGCTTTTGCAAGATTTATTTCGTAATCCACAGCGCCGCCAACAAATTATAGAATCTGCCCGTGCCGTTGCTCAACCTAATGGGGCGGCACGCATTGCGCAACTACTCATTGATGTTGCGAGGAGGTGAGCGGAGCAGTGGTTGATTTATCATTACTTATATGGCTAGCGGCGTTTTTCTTTGCCTATGTTGGTTTTGGGCGTGGGTGGAGTAAAGAAGTTATCTCTATGGCAGGTATCGTGTTGGGGCTTTTCGCCTTGCACGAGTTTGATAATTTGCTGCGTGGTACGATTTTGGCCAACCTGCCACCAGACCAAGTTTTTTATGTACAGTCCGTTATTTTCCTGATTATTGTCTTTTTTGCCTATCAAACCCGCGCCTTAATCGGCGGAGATGTTGAGCGTGCCCGTCGTGGTGATAGTCGTGAAGGGCGTGATAGCCTGCAAGCCAGCGCATTAGGGGCGATTGTCGGCTTTTGGAATGGCTATCTCATTTCAGGTTCATTGTGGTACTTCCTCGACATCAACGCTATTGCCGGACGCTACCCGCTAGACCCTTATGTGGTTGCCCCCGCTAGCCGAGAAGTTGTCAGCAGCTTGCCGCTATATGTGTTGGCTGGCGGGCCGGGGAGTAATGGCGATTTACTCGCATTAGCGGTCATTGTTTTGTTTTTGATTGTTTTGGTGGTGATTTGAAATGATACAACTATCTTCCCTTGTTTGGGTGCTGGCTATATTTTTCGCCATCATCGGCTTTATGCGCGGATTTCAAAAAGAAGTTATCGCTTTAGCGGGTATTGTGCTGGCTTTTTATACCCTTTTCCAATTTGATAGCGTGCTACGTGGTTTGTTGTTCTGGTCATTGCCACGCGAGCAAGTTTTCTTCGTACAAGCGGCCATCTTCCTCGCTATCGTTTGGGTTGCTTACCAAACGCGCGGCCCATTGGTGCGCCGCGATAGCGAACGCTTGCAATCTGGTATCTTGGGCGGATTTTTGGGGTTTGCCAATGGCTACCTCATCGGAGGCACGTTGTGGTATTTCCTCGACATTAATGAATATCCGCTTTATCCGCTGGTAATCAGCCCTACACCCAATTCACCCAGTGCTTTATCGTTGAACACTATCCCAGCGGTGCTCTTTAGTGGTGGTACATCAGGCGGCGGTGACGTTTTGGCAATTGCCGTGCTGGTGATGTTCTTCTTGGTCTTATTGGTTATATAAGCTAATTGGGGGCGAAGAGATTGCTTCAACTTGTTCCAGGCCAGCATATTCATCTGGTCGGTATTGGTGGTACAGGGCTTTCTGCGATAGCCCGTATTTTATTAGAGCAGGGGTATCACATTACCGGCTCAGACCGTAGCCGCAATGCATTTACCGAAGCGCTGGAAGCTGATGGCGCTATTGTCTATGAAGGCCACGACCCAACGCACGTTATTGGCGCAGAAATGGTCATCATCTCTTCAGCTATCCCGCGCGAAAATGTTGAAGTGCTGGCCGCTCATGCTCAGGGTATCCCCGTTTATAAACGCGCCGATGTAATGAGCGCCATTATGAGCGGCGATGTTGGTATTGCGATTGCTGGCACACATGGCAAAACCACCACAACCGCTATGACCGCGCATATTCTAATTGAGACCGGACGAGACCCTTCGTATATCATTGGCGGCATTCTACCTACGACCGGACGCAATGCTGGGGCGGGGCGCGGGCGCGCTTTTGTTGTGGAAGCAGATGAGTACGATAATATGTTTCATGGTCTTAGCCCACAGGTCGAAGTCATTACCAATGTGGAATATGACCACCCTGATTTTTTCCGCAGCCCACATGAGCTAACTGAATCTTTCTCCCATTTTGTGGGGTTGTTGCCTCGTGATGGCTTGCTTGTTGCCTGCGCCGATGACCCTGTAGCCATGATTTTTGCTGATAATCGCACAGTGGTTGACTTGCCTGTGGCTACTTATGGTATTCATAACACACGCGCCAT
>DAOTWU010000194.1:0-15832 GCA_034435735.1 Anaerolineae bacterium
CCACGGAGGGCGGCACGTAAAGCATTTCGGTCATCCCAAGGGTATTCAGTTGTTCCAAAACACATGCTTTGCTCATGGCCTTTGCCACATACCATAACAATATCGCCAGCTTTTGCCATCTGGCAGGCTCGATAAATCGCCTCACCTCTATCTGGGATGCGGAAAAATGTTTCTCCCTCTACCCCATTATGTGCCAAACAGCCATCGGCCATCATCTGAAGAATATCATCCAGCGATTCTGTGCGGGGGTCTTCCGCCGTTAGCACGGTTATATCAGCTAATTGCGCAGAAGTTTCGGCCATTAGACGGCGCTTCTCTACATCACGCAACCCCGCGCTACCAAAAACCGCGATTAAACGCCCACCTTCGGGCAACATGGTACGCCCTGCCTCAAGGGCGCGGCGAAGAGCGTTGGGGGTATGGGCAAAATCAACGATTGCAGTGAAATCTTGCCCCTCATCAATACGCTCCATCCGCCCAGAAACTCCACGAACGGCTTCAACGCCTGCAATAATCGCTTGCCAATCTATCCCCAACCCCCGTGCAGCAGCAATAGCGGCAAGTGCATTATAGATATTGAATTCGCCAACCAGATGCATGGCAAATTGGTGGCCATTAACTGTGAAACGCGTAGCATCTGGAGCATGTTCAATGGCTTCCGAACGAAATTCTGCCTCGGATTCGATACCATATAACAGAGTTTTATCAGCAGGGATGGCGGCAAAATGCGCAGAAGAACGATCATCCGCGTTCACAACCGCCACTTTCGGCTGGTCAGGCTTATATTGTGAGGCCTTCAACATATGGAACATAATGGCTTTGGCATCACGATAAGCTTCCCATGAACCATGAAAATCAAGATGCTCATGAGTAACATTGGTCATCACAGCCACATCAATATCTACACCCGTTAAACGCCCCTGTGCCAGCCCGTGGCTTGTCATCTCTAGCACACAGTGGGTGACGCCATTGGCCACCATTTGGGCGAGCAAGCTCTGCACTTGTGGCGCGCCGGGCGTAGTCACATGCAAACCAGTCGGTACAGTTGCGCCGCCAAGGTCTGCTTCAATAGTGCTGATGAGGCCAGGATGAATTCCCGCTGCCTGTTTTAAAATACTGTGCAATAAGTGGCTAGTTGTTGTTTTACCATCTGTGCCTGTCACGCCAATAACAACGAGTTTGCGTGAAGGAAAGTCAAAAAATGCGGCAGCTAACAGCCCTAAAATTGCCCGTGCATCACGCACTTGAACATAGGGAACGGGCAAATCCTGCATGTCTAACTCACCAACAATGGCAGCTGCACCGCGCTCAATCGCCTTTGGTATAAAGGTATGGCCATCAACCGAAGCGCCACGACGGGCGACAAATACCCCGCCAGCGAGCACATCGGCATCGGTTTCGACAACAGGCGCAGTGATAACGGCGTCACCATGAACGGCGAGAATGGCATCATTAGGTAAATAAGAGAGTAGTTCGCTTAACCTTTTTTCCATAAATCCTTCTCGATATAGCTGACATAATTTATCGCGCAAAATCTTAGCGCAAATGGGGTCATAGAAAAAGACCTGAGTAAAGAAAGCAACAGGCGCACCATATGGCGCGCCCGTTTACTCGCTATTCAAGCCCGTGACGTTCTGGCTTATTAGTTAAGGCTGCTAGCCAGCTTGTTGAGGTTGCTGCGAACGCTGCCATCAACGACGCGATCGCCGGCACGGATGACTAACCCACCGAGAATATTGGGGTCTACGGTGAAGGTCACATCATCAGCACCCAGTTCCTTCTTGACTAGTTGCTGCTCAGCATCTTCGAGCGGCATGGCGCTGACGACCTCAACACTACCGGAGAGCGATTTAGCCTCTGCGGGCACCTTGGCGAAGAAATCTTTAACAAGTTCCTTCTGACGCTTGGCATCCAGCGTGCCACCAATGAGGCGCTGTGATAGCGCGACAGCGATGTTTACAACTTGGTCACGGAGGCCGGCCAGTTGTGCATCACGTTCGGCAGCAGCAGCAGCGCGCGCATCGGCACGGATTTTCTCTGCTTCTTGACGGGCAGCCGCTTCAACATCTTTGCCGACTTGCTCGGCACGTTGGCGGGCTTCCTCGATGATTTTTGAAGCTTCTGCACGTGCTTCTGCACGAATTTTTTCCGCTTCATTTTCCGCATTCATGCGTGCTTTGGCGGCAGCCTCTGCGTCTTCCAGACCTTTAGCAATGCGCGCACGGCGTTCGCGCAGGACATTTACCAGCGGGTCATAGATAAAGCGCGTCAGCAGCGTGTAAAGCACGATGAACGCAATGATTTGTACCAGCAAGAAGCCGGGGTTAATACCTAGATTATCGAGTGGACTCATTGACGTACTCCCTTCTCAACTCGCCTGAACGATGCCAGCGCGATTACTGGAGCACGAACAGGATAATCAGCGCGACCACCAGAGCGTAAATCGCGACGGCTTCCGCGAAGGCCACACCCAAAATCATGTTCGTCTGAATGGTGGGGGTATGATCTGGGTTGCGCCCCATAGCTTGCACGGCACCGCTAACGGCGAGACCGATACCGATACCACCACCCAGCGCGCCGATCATCGCGATACCCGCGCCAATCGCCTTGCCAAGGATCATTATAGCTTGAGCCTGTTCCATGTCGTCGTATCCTCCGTATGTGTGTTAGCTTTGTGTCTTAGTTCAGCGAGCTTTTAGCCCGAAAATTTCAATAGATAGCGCCTACTAATGCGCGCCTTCTTCAGCATGTTCGCCATGTTCGTCATCATGGTGATGGCTGACTGTTGCCAAGCTCATGAAGATAGCCGTCAGCAAGGCGAAAACGAGCGCCTGAATGATGCCGACGAAAAACTCTAGCATGAAGAATGGCCATGGCAGCACAGTGACGAGGAAACTCATCACAAATAGCAGAATTGAACCGGCGAAGATATTACCGAGAAGACGGAAGGCAAATGAGAGCACCTTCGCGAATTCGCCAATAAGCTCTAGCAAACCAACGAAAACATCAATCGCACCAAGTGGCGACTTAAACAGGTTTTCGAAGGCGAAGAACTTACGCAGATACCCTAACCCCAAAGCTTGGAAACCAATCACCTGTACCATAGCCATAGCGCAAAGGGCTAAAGCCAAAGTCATATTCAAATCGGTAGATGGGGAACGAATATAGGGCAGAACAACAAATGGCCAAGCCTTACGTTGTTCTGGGTCGTTGGGGTCTACGTGGAATTCGGCGTGTTCGCCACCATGTTCATCGCCGTGCGCTTCATCGGCAGCGGCATGTTCATCGGTGGTTTCACCATGTTCTGCATCAGCAGCATGTTCATCTTCGGTTGCAGCATGGTCATCTTCTACTGTGGTATCAGAGAAGTTCTTAGCGTCTAAATCTGACCAAGCGATTTGAGCAACGCCGGTGTAGCAACCACGGTCACGGCGCGCCTGCTTTTGTGCGACATAAGCGGCTTCAACTTCGCGGAAAGCCTCTTCAGCGCGGGCGTCAGGGTCAATAGTGGAAGCAGTAGCTTCTTCACCATGACCACCTTCTTCGCTATGATCGCCTTCAGCAGCAGCTTCTTCGCCATGGCCACCGGTTTGCTTGAGTTCAAGCTCAGCTTCAGCGCGGGCTTCTTCAGCAGCCTGTTCGGCAGCAACCAGAGCATCGGCATCAGCTTGTGCTTCAGCTTCAGGGCTAACCCAATCGCATTGACCATTCAGCGCCCAACCACCGAAGAATGCGGGGTAAATTTCCCAGCCATCGGTAGGGACATGCTGAACTTCGCCCGTTTCTTCATCGACAACAGTCTCATAGTGGGCTTCAATAAAGCCAACGCTATCGATACCGGGGAGCAATTCTGCCCAGTTCGAGAGCAACACAATGAGGAAAATGGTCATAAACATACCGAAAATCGGGCGGAAATAGCGCTCTGGCGCGAGGCCGCTAACAAACCCGTATAGTCCTTCAAAGACCATTTCAAACAGGTTATAGAAGCCCCCACGCGGCACTTCAGCCCCACTCTTGGGGCGGCGCGAGCGTACATACAATGCCAGGATGACGAGCAATATCCAAACGATGATGGACATCATCAAGGTATTGGTCATCACACCCAGCCCAAACGGCAACTCAATAGTGCCCGGTGGATACTTTTCACCCGGTAGTTGGATGACAGGGACCACCGGTGGCACGCGGAGCGCCACAAAAATGCCAGCTATGAGCATGAGCAATGCGACATAGCGGCGTTTACCGTCCCAGAATCCTTTACGCACTTACATCGTCCTCCTTCTGTGATGTAGCAGCCTGGATTGTTCGGGCTTTATAGCGTGAATAGCGGTAAATTAGCCAGAGGTTGAGCGGTACAGTGATGAGAATGGCCAAAAAAGTGAATAGAGGCCGTGTGCCCAACACTCCGTCTAGAACCAAACCTAAAACGATTGAACCGCCAATGGTAACTGTGAGCAGGCAGCCTACCTGCCCAAGCACCTGCGCAACGAGCATATAAGTGTTATCTTGCGGCTCAGGTTGTTGCATGGTTGTATATGGGCGGGAAGCAATCCCCCACCACTCTCCTTACAACTTAGTTCTGTTTGATTTCGACAAAAACTACGTCGGTCTTTCGTGAGAAAGGGGCGAGGTGGCTCGCCCCTGCGAATTTTATCACAAACATATGCCAATTACCACAAGCATTCTGGCTATTTGTTACAAAGCCAGCAAAGCCTGTGCACCCTGTGTTGCCCAATCAAAGAATGGTTGAGCACCAAATGTGCCGAGCAATAATACGGCGATAGATGTCAGGCCAATCACCCACAGGGTGGAGCGCGATAAAACGATGCCTTGGCTATCGTATTCGCTGCGGTCAACGTACATGACTTTGATAACAACCAGATAGTAGTACAAAGCCACAATCGCGTTCAACACAGCGATAATTGCCAGCAGCACCATATTGGCTTTGATGGCGGCAGTGAACAAATAAAACTTGCCGAAAAAGCCAGCTGCAGGCGGGATACCAGCCAACGACAAAATGGCGATGGTCATACCCAGTGCCAGCCACGGGTTACGGCGTGAAAGACCGCCCATGTCCTTGATATTCTCTGAGCCGGTTGTTTCGCTGAAGATGATGACCCCAGCGAAAGCGCCCAGATTGGTGAAGGTATACATGAGCAGATAGAAAGCCACCGACGCCACGCTGTAATCGCTTTGTGATTGCATGGCGGCAACACCTATCAGCACGTAACCAGCCTGTGCGATGGATGAATAGGCCAGCAGACGCTTGATATTAGTCTGACGCAGTGCCAGCACATTGCCGATTGTCATCGTTGCAATGGCCAACACCGATACCAGATTCACCCAAAGCGTCTGTAAGTTCTCTTGCCCAATCACCAACGTGGAGGGGAAAACCGCCAACAAGACACGGACAAGCAAGGCAAAACTAGCCGCTTTACTGGCAACGCTGACGTAGGCTGTAACTGGTGTGGGCGCACCTTCGTAGACATCAGGCGTCCAAAAGTGGAAAGGCACCATACTCACCTTGAAGCCGAAGCCAACCAACAGCATCAACAGCGCGCCAATCAGCGGTAGCGGATTATCTGCCACCGCAGCTGGGAAGGCATCTGCCAATGCGTAGATATTGGTTTCGCCGGTGAAGCCATACAACAAGCTGAAGCCGTAAAGCATGATGCCAGAGGAAAACGCCCCAAACAGGAAATACTTCATGCCGCTTTCGCTAGAGCGTTCATCGTCACGGCGGAAAGCTGCGAGGATGTAAAGCGGTATAGAGAGCGTTTCCAGACCGACAAAGACCATAATCAAATCGGCAGAAGCGGCGATGAGTGTGGCGCCGAGTGTGGCGACAATGACGATGAGATAAAACTCGCCCTTGCGCCCCACTTCGCTATCATCAGCCGCCATAAGGCAGGTGATAGAAGCGCCAATAATAATCATCACCTTGAAGATTTGTGCAATTAAATCGTAGCGCACCATGCCGCCCCAGAACACTTGCTGCTCTGAAGGCCCCCAGATTAAGGGCGTAACCGAAATGGCAGCCAGACCAATGGCAGAGACAAAGGCGATATTACGGCGATTCTCTTTGCCCCAATACAGGTCTAGCAGCAGCACCACGACCGCCAAAACGGTCAGCAGCAGTTCTGGAATGACAGCAGGTAGGTGTGTCCAGAAATCGAAACTTGCTTCCACGGTTACACCCCTCCCAGCAATGCGATTATCGGATTAACCCCGGTGGTAATCATCGGCGCCATAATGCTGGGATAAACACCCAAGATAATGAGAGGCACGCCCAGCAAGAACAAAATGATGCGCTCGCGGGGCAGAATGTCGCCGATATTGGGGTATTTCTTCTCATCGAAATCGCCAAAGAACACTTGCGCGGCCACACGCAGCACATAGGCTGCAGTTACAACGATGCCAAGTGCGGCGAAGACAACGATGACAGAGTAGTAATTCGTTAAGGTAAAGTTACCGATTTTCAATGCGATATTCTCAGAAGCCGCCCACATCCCTTGGAAAATTGGGAATTCAGCGATGAAGCCGCTGAGGCCGGGCATACCCATACTGGTCAAACCGCCAACAATAAAGGCGACGGCTACCCAAGGCATGCGCTTCACAAAACCGCCAAGACTGGGAATATCGCGCGTATGGGCACGGTCATAAACCATACCCACGCAACCGAAGAAGAGCGCCGTCATCGCGCCATGGCTGAACATCTGCAACCCTGCGCCGGTCATGCCGGTCACGTTCATGGTAGCAAAGCCCATGCTCACCAGCCCCATATGGCTCACTGACGAGAAGCCAATAACGTACTTAAAGTCACGTTGGCGGAACGCGATGAACGCGCCGAAGACCACATTAATCAGGGTTAGGAATACAATCCATGGCAAGTGTACTCTAGCGCCATCTGGCAAGAGCTGTACACCAACACGAAGCGCTGCATAAGCCCCCAACTTCATCAACACGCCCGCATGAATCATGGAAACAGCGGTAGGCGCAGCCACGTGACCATCTGGCGACCAGTTGTGGAACGGGAAAATACCGGCCAGAATGGCGAAGCCGATAAAGATGAAGGGGAACCAGAACGTTGAGAATGTCAGCACATCGCTACCAAAAACGGGAATGTTAAAGGCGCCATTTTCGGCAGCTAACATCAGTTGCTTCATATTGAAGCTGAGTTCGGTTGCATCGGCGGAGATAATACCGAGCGATTTACCTGCTTCAAAGATAGCAGGGTTGTTGAGGTAGAAATCCTGTGCGGTGAACACGAGAGCGATAACGCCGATGAGTGCCACCACCGAGCCAACGAGAATATATAGCGTCAGCTTCATCGCGGCGTATTCGCGCCGCTCCTTCCAGCCCCACCCCGCAATGAGCAGGTACATCGGGAAGATAGCTAGTTCATAGAAGAAGAACAGTGTGAACAAATCTATGGCGATGAATACACCATAAACACCCGCAACAAGCAGCAGGAAAAACGCCATAAACTCGCGGGTGCGTTCCAAATCCCATGAGATGAGCACACCAGCAACCGCAACCATACCCGTCAGAAGCACCATCGGCGCGTTCAGGCCATCAAGTGCTACGTGGTATTTGATGCCGAGTGACTCTACCCAAGTCACTTGTTCTTCAAAGAATAGGCCATCAGCAAAGAGCTTCGATGCGACACCTTGAGCACCAATATCTGCCAATTCTGCAGGGTTCTCCATAGCGGCCTGAGCAGATGATAAAGCATCCACTTGCCCGTTATAAGAGAAGTACACCGATGCAGAAAGTGCCAGCACAATCACAGCGCTGGTGATAGCGATGCCCCGTATCAGGTCGCGGTTCTCTTCGTTGATGAACAGAATGATAATCGCCGCCACAATGGGGACGAAAACGATGACGCTGAGAACAGGTAGCGTGAATCCTTCCATAGCTCTTATCCTAACCGCCTAGAATGCGGGTCACCGTGTCGTTGATGACCGGCAGGATCCAATTCGGCACGACGCCCGTAATCAGCATCAGGGCGAGCAAGGGCGCAATGGCCACAACTTCGCGCCGTTCGATTTCGAGATGGTAGTCGCGCCACTTCAGATTAAAAGGCCCATGTAAAACGGCACGAATGCCCTTGAGGATGTAACCGCCGGTGAACAACAAGCCAATCATTGAAATTGCTGTGAGGGCGGTGAAGACAGGCCAAGTGCCGCGGACGACGAGAAACTCGCTGACAAAGCCATTCAATCCCGGCAAGCCAAGGCTGGCCATACTGGTGAAGATGAAGATAGCGCCGTAAATCGGGGCTTTCACCCAGAAGCCGCCATATTCGCGCAGGTCGCGCGTATGGGTCTTGTGATAAATGCCTCCAGCGAGCAAGAACATTGCCGCTGAGCTAAGGCCGTGATTGAACATCTGCAACACAGCGCCGTTAGTAGCAATAATCGCTGTTTGTGCATCTGCCGCCGCGCCAGTGGCCCACATTTCGCCATAAGCGCGTGCCATAACGGCGAGGCCGATACCAACAAAGCCCATGTGATTGACCGAACTATAAGCCACAAGCCGCTTAATATCGTTCTGGCCAAAGGCGGCAAAAGCACCCAGCACAATACCCAGCACCGAAAGTGCCGCGAATAGCGTGGCAACATCAATATTGAGCAGGCCTACTGTGCTGTTCCACACATCTGGGAAGAACGGAATCACCAAGCGGATGAAACCGTAAGCACCCAGCTTCAGCATGACACCAGCTAGCAACATAGAGCCAGCGGTTGGCGCTTCACCATGGGCATCGGGCAGCCATGTATGGAATGGCCAGATGGGCACTTTGATACAGAAAGCGACAAAGAAGCCAACAAACGCCAATGCCTTCACTGTGGCAACATCAATGCCTAACAAGGCAGAGCCTTCGCGGAAGGCAGGCCATTGCGTGGCCAGTGTCGCAATTTCGTAAGTGCCGGCAGACCAACCAATAAGCTGGGTAGCCAGCAACATACCGAGCGTACCACCAACCGAGTAAATCATGAACTTGGTTGCAGCGTACTTACGGTTGGGGCCACCCCACTGGTCGATGATGAAGTACATCGGGACGAGGCTCAGTTCGTAGAAGAGGAAGAAAATCATCAAGTCCATCGCTACGAACACACCCATCAGACCTGTCTCGAAGAAGAGAAGCAGGGCTAAATGGATGTGGGCGCGGTCTTCCACTTCCCAGCTAATGAGGACAGCCAGCGGCACGAGAATACCGGTGAGCAAGACCATTGTCGCACTCACGCCATCAATCCCCACATGCCAGCTAGCACCCAGCAAGCTGAACCACTCCACTTGAACTTCAAACAGGAACGGCGACGCATCGGGGCTGGGTTGATTTTGCTGGTAGACGAAGAAAACCGTCACCGCAACTGCGCCAATGAGCACAGCAAAGCCCAGCGCCACCCAGCGCACCAGCGATTTATTGCCGGAAGGCATGGCCGCCACAATTAAGGCAGCAACAGCCGGCGCGACAATCAAGAAAGATAACGGATCAATTCCGAATATATCAAACATCGAGCGTACTCCCCTACCCGGCGGCCTGCAAGATACCGGTCGATAGCGCTAAGATGATGCCTATCACCAGCGCAACACCTATGGCAACGAGCAAGTATTCCTGCACATGGCCGGTTTGAATGCGACGCATCCAGCCGCCGAAATCAAAGATGCCATCCGGAATACCATCGCCGACACCATCAATGAGCCATGTATTGAGCACTTTGAAGAGGTCGCCAATCCAGATAGCGACACGAGCGATAGTGTGAAGGATGCCATCTAGAATACCGCGATCGATGAAATCGATGACGAAGCGAGCAAAGGCCTGTGACGGTTTCACAAATACGGCGACATAAATTTCGTCGATGTAGTATTTGTTCTTCAGCACGTTGTGTACCGGCCCCAAAATGCCCACAAGCGGGTCTTCCTCACCAGCGGTGAGTGGCTTGCGCCAGTACATCCACCAGCCAAGGCCTAAACCGCCCAGCGCCACCACGAATGAGGTCAACACTGGGAAGGCATTGACTGCCGGCGCTTCAACATGAAGTGTTGGATGCAGCGCTTCAATCACGAAGTGATGGAAGGCGTTGTGTTCTGGCGAGAAAATAGGCCCAAGAATCGGGAAATCTGGCGGCACGCCGACAAAACCGGCGGTGATGGCGAAGAAGGCCAAGATAATCAACGGCAAGGTCATAGTGAAGCTCACCAGACCGCGCCCCAAATTGGCATGTTTGGCCGCTTCAGTACGCGGTTCGCCCCAGAAGGTCAGGCCAAGCTGGCGCATGGTGTAGAACGCAGTGAGGAAAGCCGCAACTGCGAGCATGATAAACACCAACGCATGAGCGCCATAACCATGTGTGAGGCCATAGAAGGCATCGGCCAGAATTTCATCTTTTGACCAGAAGCCAGCGGTGATGAGCGGGAAGCCCGCCAACGAGAAACCGCCAATCAGGAAGGTGATGAAGGTCACAGGCATGGTCTTGCGCAGGCCGCCCATGTTCATCATATCCTGCGGGTCAAAGTGGCCGTGATGGTCATCGTGATGATGGTCGTCATGGCCGTGCGCTGCATGTTCATGTACATGATGCTCGCCATGTTCCATACCATGAATGACCGAACCCGAAGCCATAAACAGCAGGGCTTTGAAGAAGGCGTGAGTAATCAGGTGGAAGGCGGCGGCGATATACGCGCCAATACCTAGCGCAGCCATCATGAAGCCCAACTGAGAAATTGTCGAGTAAGCGAGAACGCGCTTCACATCGTTCTGTGCGACGGCAATCGTCGCGGCGAAAAGCGCGGTAAAGCTACCCACAACCGCCATCAAAACCATTGGCTGGCTTAAAATGCCGTGATGCGGGTCACCACCAGCTTCCAGCAGCGGGTACATGCGGATAATCGCGTAAATACCCGCCGACACCATCGCAGCAGCGTGAATCATCGCGCTAACGGGCGTCGGGCCTTCCATCGCGTCTGGCAGCCAGACATGGAGCGGGAATTGCGCAGATTTACCGATAGTACCGACGATAAGGAAGATACCGATGATACTAGCAGCACTGATGCCCCAACTGCCGAAGATAATAGCTGGTGTGCCTGCCAGATGCTCCAACAGTTCCGGGTTATAGAGAATATCGCGGAAGTTGAGCGTGCCGGTTGCGTAGTACAGGTAAACGATACCCAGCAACATGACGACATCGGCGACGCGGGTGGTGATGAAGGCCTTGATAGCCGCCTTATAAGCGCTCTCTTTTTCAAACCAGAAGCCAATGAGCATGTAAGAACACAAACCCATGACTTCCCAGCCGACGAAGAGCAGCAGCAGGTTATCGGCTACAACAAGCGTGAGCATTGCGCCAGCAAAGAGCGAAATCAGCGCAAAAAACCGCGATTGACGCGGGTCATGAGCCATATAGCCGATGGAATAAATGAAAATCATCAACACCGCCAGCGGCACCATAATGAGCATAATCACCGTCAGCGGGTCTACAAATACGCCAAGGCGGAAGGCAGTATCCCCGGTTGCCATCCACGCGATATTACTGGCGTAAATCACTTCTGCGCCAAAGCCGTGCTCACCAAGAGCGCTAAACACCACTGTATAGCTGAAGAACAGCGCCATAACGACGCCAGCTAGGCCAACAGTGACGCTGAGAATACGGCTGGGCACAGTCGCCACTGGCACAAGCATCCCCTCATAGTCGGGATGATGGCCGCCGTATTCGTGACTAGTAGCGGGGACTAAACGCGCGCGATTGGTCGCCAGCGTGATAATGAAAAATGCCAGCAGCGGACCAACCGGAATGAGCCACGGCAGGAAATTCGGATCACTGAAATTGACTTCCATGATTCGCCCCTACCCTTTCAGCACGTCGGCTTCTTCAACAACGACCGAGCGCTTCTTGCGATAGACTGCAATCACAATCGCCAGACCAACAGCGGCCTCGGCAGCAGCTACCACAAAGACAAAGGCAGCAAACGCCTGCCCGCTCATGTTCTGCGGGGTGACGTAGCGCCAAAAAGCAACCAGATTGATGTTGACCGCATTCAGCATCAACTCGACACCCATGAGGATGGCGATAGCGTTACGGCGTGTCAATACGCCGAAAACGCCAATGCAGAACAATGCGGCAGCGACAATAAGATAAAGCCACAATGGAACCATGCGTACCCCCTACTCCTCATCCTCGCGTGCGATGACAATAGCGCCAATCATCGCCGCAGTGAGCAAGAGCGACGCCACTTCGAACGGCAACACAAATTGGTTACCATCCACCAGCGCAACGCCAAGTTCGCGAGTTGTGGCGACATTCTCGGCGGGTGCGCTAACGTCATCATAGCGGGTACCATCTACCCCCCAAACTGGCAAAATGGTGCCAAGGAGGATAAAGAAGAACAGCAGCACCGCAACGACGATACCAGCGGTGCGGCGGACAAACCGTTCGCTTAAGTTCGTCATGCTACGGGTGAGCATAACGGCAAACGTGATTAAGATGGCGATTGCGCCAATATAGACCAGTACCTGTACGGCAGCGAGGAAGGGCGCACTGAGCAAGACAAAAATGCCCGCAACGCCAAACAGGCTCACCATGAGCCAGATGGCACCGCGGAACAAATTGCGGTTCAGGACGACGCCCAGACCGCCGCCAAGTGTAAGGACGGCCAGAATGGCGAAGGCAATCGATTGGGCATTGATTTCAATCATAGCACCAAGCCTTTTCGATAATGACGTGCATTAATCTCCGGCAGCCCCGGCAACAACAATATCCTCATGCTGGTTGGCGATGTCGGCTTGACGCGCTTTCGCGCCGCGATTGCGAAGCCAAGCAAGAAGGCCATAGGTCATGGCAACATTCACCAGCAGCAAAACCACAGTCATTGGGATTGTGGCGAGGAAATTGGTTGAAGCATTTAATGGGACGGCAATCTGGAGTTCCTGCAGAATCTTGAGCACGAAGGCGACGACCAGCACATTAACAATGGAAAGCGGTACAAAGAACTTCCAGTTAAGGTCTAGCAGCTGGTCGATACGCACACGTGGGAAAGTGTTACGCACCCACAAGTAAATGAAGTAAATCACGGCAGATTTTAGGCCAAGATAGAGGAAGGCGAGCAGTGGCGCATCCAGCGCACCAGGCCCCCACCAACCACCAAAGAAGAAAACAGCCATCAATACCGCGTTGGTGAATACGTGCATAAATTCGGCAGCGAAGAACATACCGAATTTCATACCGCTGTATTCAATGTTGAAGCCAGCGATAATTTCCGATTCGGCTTCAAGTAGGTCGAAAGGACCACGGCCAGTTTCCGCATGTGAAGAAATAAACAGCAAAACCGCGGAAAGCGGCACCATAAAGAAGAACCACATACCCGTTTGGGCATAAACAATGTCCTGCATCCCCATACTGCCGGCCAACATAATCGGCACAAGCAGGGCGAACACCAGCGGCACTTCATAGCTCACAAGCTGTGCGACAACGCGAAATGCGCCAAGTAAGGCATATTTGTTGTTGCTTGCCCAGCCAGCGGTCATGATGGCTAGCGTGCCCAGTGAGGCTACAGCGACAATGTAAAGCGCGCCGATATCGAGGTCTGTGCCGATGTGATAAGGGGTGAAGGGTATCACCGCCCAGATGAGCACAACGGAAACCACAGATAGAAGCGGCGCGAAATTATAAACCACCCGGTCGGCATTGGCCGGCGTGATGTTCTCTTTGGTCATGAGCTTGATCATATCTGCAAAAGTTTGCAGTAAACCAAAGGGGCCAACACGATTAGGACCGAGACGGTCTTGAATGCGGGCGGCAACTTTACGTTCCACCCAAATGAGGAAAATGACGGTGACCAGCGGAATGGTAGTAACCAGGACAACACCCAGCAACAGCGCAATGAACATCGCCAAGCCAGGGTCCATGCCACCACTTCGCAAAAGGTCACATACTACAACGCTACTACAATCCATAAACACACCCCCGATCGCTTCGGTTGCGGCCCACTAAGACCATTCCAGTGCGTTCTTGCGCCAAGCGTAGATTAGGGCGTCGGTGAGCAGGAAAATGAAGAGCAAACCTGCCCCAAACGCAAAGAAACTAAGTTCGTTATAGGCGACAGCCCAGGGGAACAGAAACACCATTTCGACATCGAAGATAAGGAACACGAGGCCGTAAAGGTAATACTGTATCTTGAACTGCACCCATGTATCACCAACGGTTTCAACACCGGACTCATAGGTCATGAGTTTGATGGCATTGGGCTTCTTGGGTCCGAGAAAACGCGCGATAACAATCGGCAAGGCCGGAAACACCCAAGCAATGGCGATAAAGATGCCCACAAATGCCCATTCGTTGAGTACGTTCATTAAGCAGAACTCCCCGCTACGATAGCCTGAGGTCGAGCAAAATCCGAGCAAGCTGTGTATATCACACTAGCCCGAATACAGTCGTGATACAACACTTTGAACTATTTGTCACAAACGGGCCTAGTATAGCATTTGCACCTATAACCCGCAATGAATTGGGCGATTCAAACAATTGATAAGGTTGTGTAACAGATAAACCATACAAAAACGGAATCCTTGCACAACCGATTGCGGATTTTAGCACAGACACTCCGATTAATAAAGCGATGATGAGGCAAATTCATAGTAAATTACCAGTTAATGCCACGTTATGGGGATGTTGGCGGCGGAAAGACTAGGCGGGGCTTGTTTTTAAGGCCTCGCTAGACTACGCTCTTGACATTCCGAACATGGTAAATAATAGAAAGGAACGCCATGCCCAACATCATCACCCCCACCCCAGAACAGTGGGATTCTTATGTAAAAAAACAGCAACGCGCTCATGTATTACAACTCAGCGCATGGGGAGCGTTAAAAGCGGCTTATGGCTGGCGAGCTGTCCGCATTGGCGTAGCGCAAGATGGCGCATTAGTAGGTGGCGCTCAACTATTATTTCGCCCGTTACCCTTCAGGTTGGGCACAATGGCTTATTTGCCGATGGGGCCATACATTGAAACGGGATATGAAGAAGTTATCTGGCGAGCAATTGACCAAACAGCAAAAGCACATGGCGCGGCTTTTCTAAAATGGGAGCCTGGTATTTATAAGGAAGATAAGCCGCTTTACGAGCGTTTAAGCTTTCGTTCTAGCCCACAAACGGTGCAACCACCCCGCACCATTATGATAGACATCAGTGACGACGACGACACCATTCTCGCGCGGATGAATCAGGGCACACGCCGCAAAATACGACAAAGCCTGAAGAAAGGCGTGCGCTATTGGGAAGCGACAAAAGATGAACTCGCACGCTTCACCAACATGATGCAAGTTACAGGCAAGCGCAACGCCTTTGGTGTTCATGAAGCCTCATACTATACGCTGGCCTATGAGCTTTTTGTGCCCGATTACGCGGCGCTCATTATGGCGGAGCATGAAGGCGATGACCTTGCGGGTATTATGGTTTTCGCTGTTGGTGATACAGCGTGGTATCTCTATGGGGCATCATCTAATGTAAAGCGCAATCTTATGGCGGCTTATGGCGTGCAATGGCAAGCGATTCAATGGGCAAAAGCGCGGGGGTGCCGTTACTACGATATGTGGGGGGTGCCTGATTATGATTATGACCAGCTAGAAGCCGAATTCCAGAACCGCAATGATGGGTTGTGGGGCGTTTACGGGTTCAAACGCGGCTGGGGCGGAGATGTAGTACGCTCTGAGGGAGCATGGGATAAGGTATACAACCCCCTCATCTATACCGCTTACAGAACAGCGCTATGGGCACGGCAACGGAGAGCAATATGACATTGACAAAAACAACTATCGCCGATAAAGCCACATGGAATAACC
>DAOTWU010000195.1:0-10841 GCA_034435735.1 Anaerolineae bacterium
AATGGTCGCTTTTCGCGTTATACTAATCTTAAATTTAAAGTTTTATTGCTCAAAAGGATTGCACAATGTCAGACGCACTAGATAACGAAACACTGAGCAACCTCAAGGCGGCACATGTCGTCAATAGTATACCCGCGACACAACGCAAAGTGCCTTATCGTAACATCCGCCACCTCCTCTCACTTCATGCGAAAACTTCACCAGAAAAAACTTTCCTCATTTACTACGATGGTGAAGGCAATCGTGAAGAACTGAGCTATGCTGAATTCAACGCCCGTGTGCATCAGGTGGCGAACTTCTTGTTTGATGACTTGGGCGTGCGGCGCGGCGACCGTGTCGCCACCATTGGCTATAACCACAGCGATATGGTGCTGATTTACTTCGCTTGCTGGATTATCGGCGCGACAGTTGCCCCTCAAAATGTGGCCGAAGATGACCGCCGTATCGCCTTCATCCTGCGCAATAGCGAGGCGGTGGTGGTATTGGTGCGGGAAGAATATCTAGAGCGCGCCGAACGCATTGTTCACGGCAGCGAGGAAGAAGAGCTAGGCGCGCCGAACATCCGCCAAATCGTGCAGGTTGGTGGCGAGCCACAAGAGCGCTATCTACATTTTCATGAAGCGGTGAAGAACTTACCGACGACCTTCCTCGGCGACCAGCAAGAGGGCAAAAATGATGATGACGCCCTCGCCGCGCCAACAGAATTCACACCAACACTGGATGATGAGGCGCTACTGGTCTATACCAGCGGCACAACGGGCGCGCCCAAAGGCGTTGTGTTGACACAGTATAACTTGCTAGTGGATGCATTGGGTATTTCACAGTGGCAAGGCATCACTGGCAACCAGCGCATGATGTGTGTTTTGCCCATTCATCATGTCAATGGCATTGTCGTAACGCTGGTAACACCGCTCTTTGTGGGCGGCTCTACAGTACTCAATCGCGCCTTTAGTAGCCACCATTTTTGGGAGCGCGTCGTGCGTGAAGGGGTGAATATCGTCAGTGTCGTACCGACGCTACTACAGTTCCTGCTGGAATATGGCGAGGCCTGCCGTGAAAAGGGCGATACCATCTTCGGGCAGGGTATTAGCCGCCGCGATTTGACGCACTTCCGCCATTTCATCTGTGGCGCGGGCACGCTAGCTGTCGCTTTGGCGCGTGATTTTGAAAACACATTTGGCTTACCCATCTTACATGGCTATGGTCTGAGCGAGACAACCTGTTATAGCTGTTTCCTGCCAATAGATTTGACATGGGAAGAGCACCAACATTGGATGCAGCATTATGGTTACCCCAGCATTGGCTGCCCGATTGAACCCAACGAAATGGCAATATTCGACGCCAGCGGTAACGGGGTGCAGTTAGGGCCAGGCGAACGCGGTGAAATTTGCATTCGCGGCCATAATGTCATGAAGTATTACTTCAAACGGGCAGATGCCAATAAAGAGACGTTCAAGTTTGGCTGGTTCCGTAGCGGTGACGAAGGCTTCTTCGAAGTCGATGAACAGGGGCGGCATTTCTTCTTCATCACTGGACGCATTAAAGAACTTATCAACCGCGGTGGCGTGAAGTTCAGCCCATTCGATATTGAAGAAGTATTGCTAGAAATCCCCGGCGTTAAGGTTGGCTTGGCTATCGCCTTCCCCAATGATTATTATGGCGAAGAAGTGGGGGCGTATATTGTGCTGGAAGAAGGCGCACAGCTCACCGCAGAGGAAATTATCGCTTATTGCCGCGAGCGCATGACCTTTGAGAAAAGCCCCAAAGCGGTTGTCTTTGGTACAGATATACCAGTCACATCAACAGGCAAATACCAGCGGCTGAAATTGGTGCATCTCTTTGAGCCGTGGCAGCACACACAATTCCGCAAGAATAGCTAAAACGTGAGAGGGGGCAGCCCTAAAAAGCCCCCTCTTCAATTGGGCATAGTAGAAAAGTGGTGAATTCAGCGTGAAGTGCGGTATAAGTGAAAGGGGCATTCGCAGAGGACTGTGCTAAACTTGTTAATGTGCGGCACATAACGCTAAGGAGAAATAAGCATGCGTTTAGCTGTCATCTCGGATATACATGGCAATAAAACCGCGCTCGACGCTGCATTGAAAGATTTAGATGCGCAAGGTGACGTTGATGAAATCTGGTGTCTGGGTGATTTAGCGGCCTTTGGGCCACATCCAGCCGCCTGTATACGGCGCATTCAAGACCTGCAAGCAAAACACGGCGAGAAGAAGTTCAAGGTTATTGGTGGCAATACTGACCGCTACCTTGTGACTGGCGAGCGCTTCCCCGCGAAGCCCGCAAAAGATGCCGAAACGCTGGAGAAGATGCGGCGCAACTGGCGGATTATCGACGATATTCTAGTATGGAACGTTGAGCAACTGAGTTTTGAGGATTACCAATTTCTAGCGAGCATCCTCGGTAAGGAACTCTCGACTAAAGCAGATGGCTTCGGCTGGGTCATTGGTTATCATGCTGTACCTGGCGATGATGAGGCCTTCCTCACTGTAGAAACCCCAGAAGAGCAGGTGCTCGATTATCTACTAGACCGTGAAGGGCGTTTAGCCATTGGTGGCCACACACATGTTCAGATGGACCGCACTGTTGGCAATTGGCGCGTGGTTAATGCTGGAAGCGTAGGCTTGGCACGTAAGGCTTATGGACAGGCACAATGGGCGCTCATCACCATTGAAGGCGATACGGCTCAAATAGACCTGCGTAGCGCCGAATTTGACATCAACGCCGCAGTTGCAGAGGTGATTACATCAGGGCATCCTGCCCCAGAATTTGTCATTCGCCAATTGCGCCCAGAGTAATCAATATAGCGTAAGAAAATGATAAGGTGTTGGCTTTAGGATAAAGTTGAATACCTTTATTCCCCCTAAGGTTGCAGCAGCAGAGAGTAGCGTGCCACTTCCCACATACGGAAGTGGCGCTACTTTTTGGGCATCAGTGCGGCTCAAGCGCATTCATAATTGGGTCTAAGAGCTTCAACACTTCCATTGGGCGCAGGCCATCTGGCTGGCGTATTTCCATTGAGGTATAAAAGTCTTGCTCACCATAGATATATTGCGTTGCCGTCAACAGAATAACGGGTATATCGGGCAAGTTCGGGTCATTGCGCATGGTATCGAGCACTTCTTGCCCGCTAAGCCCTGGCATGGCCAAATCAAGCAACATCACATCTGGTTTATGCTGGCGCATCAAATCTAGCGCATGGTGGCCATCATAAGCCCGAAAAACTTCTACTTCTGGCAAGTAGGTTTCCACGCTACGCTGTACCAACTGCACCACGCCCAAATCATCATCCACCACTAACAAGCGCTCTAAATTAGGATAGCGCTCTAGCTCTTCAGCAATCTGGCGTGGATGAACGGGCTTTGCCAAACAGCTATCGACACCAAGCTGCCGAATGAGTCGGGTCGTGCTGGGAAGCGAGCACATGACCACAGGCACAGGCACATCTTGGCAAGTTGGCGGCAAATCCCGCTCTGGGGCGCGGTTGAAGATAACGCCGCGGGGGCTGTGTGCTTGTACAGCATCGCACACAGCGGCTTCGTCATTCACCTGTATCACATGGCAGTTTTTCACATAGCGCTGGATGAGCTTGGGCACGCGCGGGTCGCTATCCACCACCAACCACACCCGTTCTGGAGGTTCGTCTTCTAGCCATTGCCCGCGCGATTGTAGCTGAAACTTAGGCGGGATGGGCAAAGTAAAGGTGAATGTTGAGCCTTCTCCTTCGACGCTTTCCACGCGAATAGTGCCATTATGCGCTTCCACAAAGCGCTTGGTGATAGAAAGCCCCAAACCTGCCCCACCATGAGAGCGGCTAAGTGAATAATCCACCTGATAGAATTCCTCAAAAATTAGGGGCAGTTTATCCTGTGGTATGCCTTTCCCCGTATCAATGACGGAAAAAACAACTTCGTTGTCCTGCTGGTACGCGCGAAACGTTACACTGCCGCGTTCGGTGAAGCGTTGGGCATTATTCAGCAGGTTGATAATCACTTGACGGATGCGGGTGCGGTCAATTTCTATGGTGGGTAAATTATCAGCAATATCAACGATAAACGCCAACGGCTTGCCCCGAAAAAGATTACTCACCATCTCGGCAGTATCTGTCAAAAACTGGTTGAGGTCGGTCAGTTCAAAATTGAGCGAGAATTGCGACATTTCGATATGCGAGAGGTCTAACACATCGTCAATCATCTCTAGCAGGTGGCGGCTGTTACGGTGAATTTGGTAAATGTCTCGATGCAACTTGGGCGGAAAGCGAATATCGCCATACACTTCTGGCGTAAGATACATAATTTCAGTGAAGCCCAAAATGATATTCAACGGGGTGCGCAACTCGTGGCTGATATTCGAGGCAAAACGCTCTTTGAGGCGGCGGGCTTCTTCTGCTTGCTTGCGGGCATAGGCCAATTGGTGCTGTAAGCGGCGTTGAGCTTCATAAGCGTTTTCGAGCGATTTCAGCGTTTGCATGAGTTCTGCCCGACGATTGCGCGTCTCTTGCAATAGGTCATCAGTGCGCTTCAGCATAGAGCTATACCACATAAGGGCGGTATTAAAAGTTTGAATAGCCGTACTGGAGATAAAGACCATGAAGGTCAAGAGAAAGGCCAACGGCTGGAGGGGATAATCGCCATGCCCCAAAGCAGTGAGCAACAGCGTATAACCGAAAAACACCGCCGCCAGCAATAGATTGGCATATGACATCAGGAGTCCGCTAAGCAAGAGGAGCGGCAACGCCAAAAATGGCAACCACGCCTCTGGAAAGAGCAGCATAGCCACACATAAGCCACCAAACAGCACCATCACAAACAAATAGCGGGCGGCATTGGGGCGCGCTTGGGCGAGGCCGCGAATAGAAAAAGAAAAACCACAAATGATAAAGAGTAGTGCCACAAGTGGGTGCGGCAGCGGGTCAACGAAAAGCAGGGCATAGGCGGCAGTGGCGCAGAAAGCCGCAGTAATCACTGTTAAATGGCGGAACATATCCGCGCGAAAATCAAGCAAGATGCGGCGGTAAGCGGGGTCGGGACGGGTGAATAGCATCGCCATAAATTCCTAACTACACTGTGGCGTCACAAATTTAATTCCTGTAAAGCATTGAGCAAGGCCTCTTTATTGACTGGCTTATTGACAAATTTGGAAGCGCCAAGCGAATAGGCCAATTCTGGGTCATTGATGACCGAGCAGATAATCACGGGAATATGGCGCGTTTCTTCAGAGGTTTGCAGGCGCTGTAAAAGCTCCCACCCATCCATACCTGGCATCATCAAATCCATGATAATGGCATCGGGCAAAACTTGCTGAGCCAGCCGCAAGCCATCCTCTCCGCTATGCGCGCCAAGCACCTGATAAGTATGGCCAGAAAAATAGCGCTCTAATAAGTTCACTAGCCCTTCGTTATCGTCAATAATGAGAATGGTGGCGTTGGGCTGTTGCACCTGTATGATAATTTGCTGCTGGCCATTGAGGGGGTGATGCTGGAGCTTCCAGCCAATCTGCTGCATAAGCTGGATAATAACATTATCGATATGGGGCGCGTGGTCACCAGCGGCAGGGCGGGGATAGCGAAGCGCAATTTGCACACCGCCTGCGGGCTGTTCTAGCGCAACATGCAAAGCTGGTGGCACAATTTGTTGAATGGTCTGGCTGAGGATATGCGTGAGCACTTGTTGGGCAATGGCGGGATTTGTCGCAATCATCACCGAATCTTGTGGCAGCGTTTCGCTGAGCTGGATATTTTGCCGTTCTGCCAAACGAGAGACCGCCCGCAAGGCCATATCTAAGGTGCGGTCTAAGGCAATAGTTTCGATATTACTCCCTAAACGCGCCATCTCAGATTGTAATGATGACGGGTCAGCGTCTGTTTTTGGGGTGGGCACGCTGGCGAGGTCGTACCATAAAATCGCGCTCACTTGCTCTTGGCCACGCCGCAAATCGCGATAGGCCTGCCGCAGGGAAATACCCAGCTCATGGGCACATTCCTGTAAGGTCATGCCACCGACATAGTGCAAGTGCATCAGATTATAAATACGCGCCGCACCAGACCGCACCGCCACATCATGGCCAGGGTTCAGGCGCTCAATCGCGTTGATAACGGCGCGGCGCAAATTATGCGCGGCTGGCTCGTCATTGTGGCGATAATATTGCGCCAGCGAGTGCTTCTGTAAAGCGGGGAAATCATACAGATTTTCCAGCACTTCTTTCACTTGTTCAATGAAATTATCCGGCATCTCTTCTGCCGATTGCATCATTGCCCTTTCCTTCACCTTGCGGAATATCACACTATTCATAGTATGCCATCATCGCCCTAGCGTGTCATAGGCTGTCATAATCGTGTCAGGAATATGGCACAAATATATAGATTTACCCCCCAAAAATTTGTTAATTTATGTATAGAGGGGTACATGGTCGTTCCGTCGCTCTCTTCCCCTTTATTAACGATACCCAAAAATTAGTGTGTATAAGGAGTATCTTCATGAAGATTCGTCTATCGTTGTTACTTGTCGCTGCGCTTGCGCTGATGCTTGTCGGCGCGGTCTTCGCCCAAGAAGAAGCGCCCAGCGGCGAACTAGAAATTTTCTCGTGGTGGGCTGGTGACGAAGGCCCAGCTCTTGAAGCGCTTATTGACCTCTACACCCAGCAATACCCCGATGTCGAAGTTATCAACGCGACAGTGACCGGTGGTTCTGGCGTGAACGCCCGCGCGGTATTGAAGACCCGCATGCTCGGTGGTGACCCGCCCGACAGCTTCCAGGTGCATGCAGGTGCAGAGCTAACTGGCACATGGGTTGTCGCAGACCGCATGGAAGACCTAACATGGCTCTATGAAGAAGAGGGCTGGTTCGATGCCTTCCCGCAAGACCTGATTGACCTGCTAACCTATGAAGGCGGCATCTACAGCGTACCTGTGAACATTCACCGCTCCAACGTGATGTGGTACGTGCCCGCTAACCTCGAAGAATGGGGCGTAGAAGTGCCGGAAACCCTCGATGACTTCTTCGCCGCCTGCGAAACGCTGCAAGGCGCTGGCGTGCTGCCACTGGCCGTTGGCGAAGCATGGACCGTCAACCACCTGTGGGAAAGCGTTGCGCTGGGCGTGCTCGGTGTCGACAACTGGAACGCACTGTGGAACGGCGAACTCTCCCCGACCAGCGATGAAATGATCGCCGTTTGGGATACCTTTGGCCGCGTGCTGGATTGCAGCAACATTGATGATGACGCCGCTGGCCTGAGCTGGCAACAAGCGGTTGACAAAGTTATCGCTGGCGAGGCTGCCTTCAACATCATGGGCGACTGGGCTGCTGGTTACATGACCACCACCCTCGGCTTAGAGCCTGGCGTGGACTATGGCTATGCCGCTGCTCCGGGCACTGGTGGCGTGTTCATGTGGCTGTCCGATAGCTTCGGCCTGCCGAAGGACGCCCCGAACCGCGATGCTACTGTAGCCTGGCTGCGCTTGCTGGGTTCGGTCGAAGGCCAGAACGCATTCAACCCGCTGAAGGGTTCAATCCCCGCCCGCGTTGATGCTGTAGACGCAGCACCAGACCTGTATAACGCTTACCTGCAAAGCGCCGCCGCTGATTGGGCAAGCGATCGCCTCGCTGGTAGCTTGGTGCACGGTGTTGCCGCTAACGAGCGTTTCATGGGTGACTTCAACCAGGTGATGCAAATTTACCTGACCAGCCGCGACAGTAACGCTGCTGCCGCCGCCATGGAAGCTATCTGCATCCAAGCAGGCGCCTGCGGCTTCTAAATCAAGTTCAGTCGCAACAAACCAGAGGCCCGGCAATTTTGACCGGGCCTTCTCTTAAATTCGCAGGGAGAAATGCCTCATGAGAAATACCCGCGACCGAATAATCGCCTTTTTGATGATTTCACCGTCGCTTGTGCTACTCGGTATTTTCGTCTACGTTTTCATCGGTCAAACCGTCTACACTTCGATGACGGACTGGGGCGAGAATCCGGCACAGCCCGCACTATCTACAGAGGTCGTCAAAACTTTTGTCGGGCTACAGAACTATGACAATTTAATGACGGATATTGTGCAATCGAACTTCCGTAATTCTTTAGTGAACACCTTTTTCTTCACCGTGTTTTTCGTCGCGGGGTGTATTGTCGTCGGGCTATTTCTCGCCATTTTACTAGACCAAGATGTGGTGGGGGAAAACTTCTTCCGAACGGTGTTCCTGTTTCCGATGGCACTCTCGTTCGTCGTGACGGGCACAATATGGCGCTGGTTATTGCAACCGAATGGCGGCATCAATACGCTACCGACACTCATCGGTCTTGAGCCAATACAATTTAACTGGCTGAACAGTCAAGACGTATGGCTGCAATTTGAATGGGGGCAAGTACCGACTTACCTCACATTTGCCGGCTTCGCCATTCTTGCGTTCATCGCTGCGCGCCATGCCATGCGCCAAAATTGGCGTACCGCTGGCTTTTGGGCGGCAGCGGCAGCGGTTGTTGTGCTCATCTTCGCGGCGGGGTTATGGAACTATATTTGGCCGCCCTTAGATGTACCAGAAGCCGAAAGCGCCATCGCCCCCAAAGGCTTTAACGCCTCGCTGATTGGCATCATTATCGCGGCGGTATGGCAAATGTCTGGCTATACCATGGCCATATTCCTCGCTGGCATTCGCGGCATACCGCAGGAACTGCGCGAGGCGGCACGGGTAGATGGTTGTACGGAAATTGGGGTATATCGCCATATTATCCTGCCACAGCTTAACCCGATTGTACTCAGCGCCATGATTATCTTGGGGCACATCTCGCTGAAGATATTCGACCTCGTCTTTGCGATGGCTGGGCCAGATAACGCGCGTACAGTCGTGCCCGGCATTCTGGTGTATACGAAGGGCTTCCGCCAGAACGCTTTCGCATCGGCCAGTGCAATTGCAGTCATTATGCTGGCGATGGTCGCCGTCATTATTGTGCCCTACCTGTGGACGCAGCTACGGGATAGACGCTAGAAAGGTCATTCGATGCAATATACAAGTGAGCAATTTCGGCGCTATACCATTCGCACCGCCATTTACGCCACATTGATCATCATGACGGCGTTCTTCCTGATACCCGTCTACATTGTTATCATCACGGCGCTAAAAAATCCGGCGGACATCAATCTAGCGACAACATGGCAGCCGCCCACAGAAATTTACTGGCAAAGCTTTCAAGAAGTGTTCAACGAGTTTGGCCCACGCATTTGGAACAGCGTTTCACTTGTGCTGGCGGGAACGGTGTTATCATCCATCATGGGGTCTATGAACGGGTATGTATTGGCCAAATGGCGCATTCCCGGCGATAAAATCCTCTTCCCGCTCATGCTATTTGGGATGTTCATCCCCTATCAAGCCATCCTCATCCCGCTATTTGAGTTCATGCGCAATATCAATCTCTATGGTGGCATTCCGGGATTGGTGCTCATTCATGTGGTTTATGGTTTGCCCATTACAACGCTGATATTCCGCAACTTTTATGTGGACATACCGGATGAACTACTGGAAGCGGCATCGATTGATGGGGCAGGATTTTTCCAGATATATAGCCAAGTTGTGTTTCCACTTTCCATTCCCGGCTTCGTGGTGGTGATTATCTGGCAATTCACCCAAATCTGGAACGAGTTCCTATTCGCCGTCACTATGACCAACACGCAATACGAACCCATTACTGTTGGGCTGGCGCAGCTGGCCGGCGGCGAGGCGGTTAAGTGGAATTTGCCGATGGCTGGCGCAATTGTCGCGGGTTTGCCCCCGTTACTGCTTTACATCATCATGGGGCGCTATTTCATTCGCGGCTTGCTCGCTGGCTCTATTAAAGGTTAGGCAGCAGAGGGGAACAAACCTTGATGAAGAGGCGCTTCTGAAAAGTAGGAGCGCCTCTTTTACATCTTGCTTCAGGCCAGAATTAGGCGTTTTCTTCGCGCTCGTAGCGGGCTTCTACGGTGATAGCGATGCCGCCCCGCACTTTGAACTCGCCAATAACCTCGCAAAAATGCGGCTCAAGGGCAGCAACCAAATCATCCAAAATGATATTGGTCACATGCTCATGAAAGTGCCCTTCATTGCGGAAAGACCACAAATACAGCTTAAGCGATTTGGATTCCACTACCCGCTGGTCAGGGATATAACGGATGCGAATCGTGGCAAAATCGGGCTGGCCAGTCATGGGGCAATTGGTAGTGAATTCGTCTGTTACCAGTGATACCATATAGCGGCGGTTGGGGTGACGGTTCGGGAACGTTTCCAGCGTGCGGCTGGGTTTTGTGCCGCCACCGCTACCGAGCTGCGTCAAGCCAGCGGTTACATCGTCTTGTTGTGTTTTTTGTGTCATACTTAACCTCGTGCATATAACTGAACAGGTTATAGCCGCGCCATTGTACGCTTGTTTGGAAATACATGGGAGGGAAAATGTCACTTTATGCCTATATTGCCGCCCCACTTTTTAACGAGGCCGAACGCTGGTATGCTGAGCAACTGGACGCATGGGCGCGAGAGGCTGGACTAGATACATACTTACCACACCGCGATACGGGCATTTTGGCAACGGCGGACGATTTGCCCCGCATTTTCATCAGTGACCGCGATGCCGTAGACCGTGCCGACATTATTGTCGCCAATTTGAATGGTGTGACTACAGATGATGGCACAGCTTGGGAGTTGGGTTATGGCTATGCTAAGGGTAAGCACATTGTCGGCCTATTCACCGATTACCGCCGCCGTTCCGGTATTGTGACGCTCAATGTGATGATTGAAGGCTGCCTTAATCACTTGTGCCGTAGTGAAGACGAGTTGCGGCAATATTTGAAAACCTATGTAGTGCAACATGGG
>DAOTWU010000196.1:0-2148 GCA_034435735.1 Anaerolineae bacterium
GATGAAACTGTAGAGTATCGCGCCAACTTGCTCAACCAGTTGCGGCAAGGGGAAGAAGCCCAGGAAGGCATGCTAGCCTTTTTACAGAAACGCCGTCCAGCTTGGGCAGTCACAAACGAGGTTGAAGAGGGATGATTAGCAAAATCCTGATAGTAAATCGCGGCGAAATAGCGTGCCGTATTATCCGCACTTGCCGAGCGATGGGCATAGCAACAGTCGCCGTATTCTCTGATGCAGATGCGGAAGCGCTCCACACCCAACTGGCAGACGAAGCCATCCATATTGGCGAAGCGCCTGCCAGTGCCAGTTATCTCAACGTGGAGCGGCTTTTAGAAGTGGCCAAAACAACTGGTGTAGATGCCATTCACCCCGGATATGGCTTTTTAGCGGAAAATGCAAGTTTTGCGCAAGCAGTCATTGATGCAGGTTTCATCTGGATTGGACCTAAGCCTGAAACCATCGCAGCAATGGGCGACAAGCGACAAGCTAAGTTGTTGCTAGAAGATGTCGTTCCAGTTGTGCCGGGCTATAGTGGTGAAGACCAGAGCGATGACACACTTATTCAAGCGGCAGACACTATTGGCTACCCCATTATGGTGAAAGCGGCAGCAGGTGGTGGCGGCAAAGGCATGCGACAGGTCAACGCAAAAGAAGCACTACCTGAAGCGCTTGCAGCAGCACGACGTGAAGCAAAAAATGCCTTTGGTGATGATACGCTTATCTTGGAGCATGTTGTAGAGAATCCGCGCCATATAGAAGTGCAAATCGTCGGGGATACACAAGGGCGCGTTATCGCACTGGGAGAGCGTGAATGCAGCATTCAGCGACGCCACCAGAAAATCATCGAAGAAACTCCATCCACAGCACTAAACGATGCCATGCGAACAGAGATGTTGGCGGCAGCGGTACGCATTGGTAAAAAGCTGGGATATATTGGCGCGGGCACAATAGAGTTCCTCGTCGGCGATGGCGATAAATTTTATTTCATGGAGATGAACACGCGCCTACAAGTCGAGCACCCCGTTACTGAAATGGTGTATGGTGTGGATTTAGTGCGGTGGCAAATTCTCATTGCAGAGGGGTATAGCATCGATAGCATCAGCCCTACTCCGCCACTTCCCCATGGGCACGCCATTGAAGCGCGAATCTACGCAGAAGAACCAGAAAATGGCTTTTTGCCCTCCACAGGTAAAGTATTACATTGGCATTTGCCAGCTGGTGACAATACTGTGCGCATAGATAGTGGCGTACAAGCAGGCGACATCATCTCTACGCATTATGACCCAATGATTGCTAAAGTTATCGCCTATAGTCCATTCTCTCGTGAAGAGGCTATCCGCAAGCTGGCGAATACACTGCGACAAGTTCAGCTCTTCGGTTTACAACACAACATTGACTTTTTGCAGCGCGTTTTATTACACCCAAAACATTTAGCTGGCGATATTTCCACCCGCTTCCTTGATGAATACCCTGAACTATCTGCAAAATCGAAGAGCAGCCCCTCGTTCCAAGTTTTGGTTGCATTAGCCCTTAACGAACAACCTGTGGCCGGCTACTACCGCAACAACCCTAACCGTCCCATCCTACACAGTTACAAATACAACAACACACAATATCAAATTTCTATCACACCTAGGCGGGAAGCAAATATTTTTGAAGCAACGCTTGAAGAAAAAAGTGCCACAGTTGTAGTGCGTGCGAAAACAACAAATACGCTAACTCTTGATATAGATGGACATCGCCGAACATTTACTATAAGTTTTGAGGGTAAAAAACGTTGGATACATGATGGGCAACATCACTATAGCTTATTATGGGTGACACCCTTGCCAGAAGGTGGCGGTAAACGAGAACGCGAAGGCTCGTTACGTGCCCCAATGCCCGGCCAGATTATTGAGATTATGGTAGAAAAAGGCCAAATCGTAAAAACTGGTGATGTGCTGGTCAAGTTAGAAGCCATGAAAATGGAACATAGTATCGAAGCTCCATATGATGGTGAGGTGGCAGCACTTTATTGTGCCAAGGGAGAAACAGTACAGGCGGATGTCGTTCTGCTAGAGCTGACACCAGCAGAAAACGAAAGCTAATGTTAAGATTACATAAGCAATGGCGGTTTTGTAAGCCAGATTACAGAACTTTTGTTTTATC
>DAOTWU010000197.1:0-3306 GCA_034435735.1 Anaerolineae bacterium
GGCCACAAATTGCCTAAAGCCACTTCAGTGGTGGCGAAGGCCAACGAATGCGCCCGCAGCCATCCTATCAGACTATCATCGTGCATGGGGCGGTTATCCACGAGGTGCGTGCTGCTCTCTGGTAACGGGAGTTCACGCCGTAGCACCGCCAAGTAAAAATCCTCGAAGAAATCATTGCCATAAAACTGCCACAACACCAAACGCGGTTGCAACGGCGCGGCATACTGCTCAATCAGGCGCAAGTGGCTCATGCTGGCCGTGCCTGGTTGCCCCAAATTGACCGCGCCCAAACCCGTTTCTGCTTCAAAGCGCCGCACCCAACAATCTTCTTCCGCCGTCACACAGAAGGTGAAGCTATCGCCCACCGCTACCACCTCCACCAGATAATCAATCGGGCGGGTGCGGAAGCCGATGCGGCTGCCCCATAGCGAAATGGTGGAAAATTCTACCGCCACCTGCGGGCTGAAGTATTGCACGGCGTGCGCAATATTGGGCTGGAGAATGTAGCCATGCTCAATATCCGTCGTCATGTAATCTAGGGTATCCACCTCATAGGGCGTTTGGTTTTGGACGTATTGCACGGCAATTTGCAGGCGGTCGGGGAGGATGGGCGCAAAAATCCGCAACGCGCCCTCTAACATGAAGAGGGTGATGGTGAGAGAGAGAAGACCAAGCGAGAGGCGGCTGAATATCCCTCGTAAACCCATAGCCAAAACTCACGCATATTCAGCACATATTGCCACAGCATAACGTCGCATCTTCGCTAATTAAATAGGGCATTAGTACACTTTTAGGTAAAAATACCATTGATGATAATTTTCACAACAAAGATAGACGTAAGAAATCGTAAGCTTATACATCCATATATGCTCTTAATAGCGTTGGTTTTTATGACCGCTATCTATTTTAAGAGGGTACTATGATGGTTCGACGTTTTACATTTTTACTGACAGTAGCGCTTGTTCTCATGCTCAGCTTGTCGGTTATCGCTCACGATGTTGTCGATGGCTTGAGTAATCCGCGCGGCATCGCCTATGACGCTGAAGGCAATCTCTATATTGTCGAGGCGGGCAACGGTGGCGGCCTCACCGCGCCTGGCCCCTTTGGCCCGACGGAATTCGGCGCGACAGGTGGCGTGACGCGCGTCGCCCCCGATGGCTCTAGCGAGCGCGTGGTGTTTGGCTTGGGAAGTATGACTGCTGGCCAATCGCGCGGGGCACAAGACATCCTGTTCACCGATGACGCCGTTTGGCTCTTGCTGGGAGAGAACCCAGAAGGCGCTATTTTCAGCAACGCGCTGGTAGAGCTTGACCCGCAAACCTGGCGCGTGCGTCAATTCGTCGATTTATTCAGCATCGAAGCCGAACTAAATCCCGATGGCGACATCATCGCATCAAACCCATCTGGCATGGCACAAGGCGCAGATGGCCGCTTTTACATCGCTGATGCTGGGTGTAATTGTGTGGTCACATGGGCGCCAGGTGAAGATGTCAGCCTTTTCGCCTCGTGGAGCATTGACGAGAATCCTGTGCCGACCGCTGTCGCTGTTGCGCCAGATGGCAACATCTACGTTGGTTTCCTCAGTGGCTTCCCCTTCCCAGAAGGCGGGGCGCGGATTGATGTTTTCTCTCCCGATGGCGAGCTGGTCATGAGCTATGAGGGGCTAACCGCTGTCGTTGACTTGCTCATCACCGAAGAGGGGGCGATTTATGCCGTAGAGTTCGGCGTATTTGGCGATGCAGGCTTTGGGCCGGGGCGCGTGGTTGAAGTGACGCCCGACGGCCTCACCCCAGTCGCCGAAGACCTGATTGCCCCTTGGGGCATCGCTGTTGGGCCAGATGGCGAGATGGTTGTCGTTACTGGCGCGGCTGGTGGCCAAAATGGCGCAGTAACTCATATTCATGCGGATTAACCCTAGCCATAGTTGAGATAGAGAAGGGCGCTGCTGTGGTGGCGCCCTCTTTAGTATAAATACGCTGTTAAAATGGCGGGAGCTTCATAAGTTTCTAACATTTTTGTGTTTTATAGAGGTTGTGTTTATTGACGGCAACCACCAATAGGAGAGGGTATGTCTAAACGAGTTGTTGCGTTATTGATGATTGTGTCGTTTTTCGCCGGTGCTGGTGCGGGCGTTCTGGGGTATGTGTGGGTGATTGGCGGTAGTGGAGAGGCCAGCCGTGATGTCTCTGCCCCAACGCTCTCAGTTGAAGAAGCCGCACCCAATGACGCTGACCCCGTGAGCAACGAGCCAACGGAAGAAGCCGCACCAAGCGATGCCAATGCCGCTGAAGCGGTGAGCGACCCTGTGCTATATCGCATCGATAGCGAAGAATCTGAAGTGCGTTTCATGCTGGATGAGGTGTTGCGTGGTAACCCGACGACGGTTGTCGGGCACACTAATGAAATTGCTGGCGATATTATCATCGACTTCGCCAACCCCGCGAACTCGCAACTTGGCCAGATTGTCATCAATGTACGTACACTAATCACCGATAATGAGTTCCGCAACCGCGCCTTGCGCAGCGAAATTCTGGAATCCAACCGTAGCGAGTATGAATATGAATTCGCCGACTTCACCCCGACAGAACTCATTGGCCTGCCAGAGAGCGTGGAAGTTGGCCAAACCTATAGTTTCCAGATTGTGGGCGAGTTGCGCGTGCGCAATATCACCAATACCGTGACGTTTGATGCCACCGTGACGCTAGAGAGTCGCGACCGCATTAGCGGCAGCGCCACCACCACCGTGACCCGCGCGGACTATAATTTGACCATTCCCAGCGTGCCCGGCGTGGCCAATGTCTCCGATGAAGTCGTGCTAGAAATTGATTTCGTCGCCGAGCATGTGACCGCAGAATAAATTAGGCTCATTGGCGGGGTGGGGGCGCTCATCCCGCCGCAGTTTACGGAATGTTTACAAAAATCCCACTTTCTTCATATATATATAAGATATGATATAGACAATTAAACTACTTATGAGCCGACCCCCGTCGGCTTTTAGTTCTGGAGAATGGCTTATGACTTCGAAACGATACCTGTTGCTTATCACAGCAGTTTTTCTCATTGCCCTTGGCTTCGCCATGGGCGCGAACTTCAGCCCACAGGTTAGCGCTCCGGCTGTGCGCATTAACTATAATCCCGGCGTTGATGCTGTCACGCGCACTGTGGCCTTGAGCAATCCCGCCATTGGCGCAGACACGTTGGGGCAAATTGAGAGTACTTTTGCCGAAATTTACCAAAGTGTTGCGCCGTCGGTGGTCTCTATCACTGTTTATCAGGTCAACGCGCAGGGCGCTATCCCCTATGGCA
>DAOTWU010000198.1:0-10501 GCA_034435735.1 Anaerolineae bacterium
TTTCTTCGGAGGTGGTGGGGTGGCTTGTTGGTTGGGCTGGGGATGAATGATGTTCAGTGGGCGCTGTAAAACTTGGGCGAGGTATTGGCCAGCTTCTTTAGCCAATTCTAAAAATAGATTTGCGTCTGGGTCTGGCCAACGTGCTAATTCGCACCAGCGGCTACCGCGCACTTCGGCAAGCTCTTGGCTGAGAACCAAGCCCAAATGCCAAGCCTCATCCTGTTGCGACCAGCCGATAACCACCTGCTGCACCTGCTCTGTTGGTAAAATCCCCGTTGCCGGAAGGCGGCGTCTAGTCGCAAAGGTATGAGAGAAGCGCAAAGGCTTACCATGAGTGGCCTCGGCAATGACCTGGGCAGTCTCAAAACCATTTGAGATTAAACGCCAACGTTGGGGTTGAATTTCTATGGATAAATTATCGGCAGCGGAAATTTCACTCATACGACACTCTTCAATGTTAAGCCGACGCCTCTATAGATACAAGGCACGGGCTGAGTTTCCTTAATTATCTAATTATTGCAGATTTACGCTAAAAATGTAGGCTGGGGATGATGGTGCTATATCGACAAAAAAAGCGCGGTGGGCCAGGCGCACCCCACCGCGCAGGTGTAAAGGTCGTTGAAGCTCTCTTCTACTCAGCGGCTGAAGAGGTCAGCTGCTGATAGTAGATAAATTCATGGTCCGGCAATAAGTCCGGATGGAAAATCGCAACGAGGTCGGCGAGAAGTTGGTCAGGATTGGCCACGCCGGCCTCAAAATAGGCGTTGCCGCCATTGGCGTTCATAATCAAGTTATTGTTCCACAGATTGCCGTTCTGGAAGGCGGCAAATTCGGCAAAGCGCTCATCTGCGGCCAGCATGTCATCGGTTGTTGCCCAGAACTGGTTGATATTCACCCAGTAATCGGAGTCAATCCCCTGCTCTAAAACAGCCTCGAAATCCATTGGCACGCTCGTTCCCTCGACATCAGCGAAGATGTAATCCGCGCCAGCATCGGCCAGCAGCTGCGCAAGGCAGCTATCCCCAGCGGCAACATACCAAGTGCCCTCATAGGGGCTGCCAGCGATAGCTGTCGGGCGCTCTTCTACTGTAGAAACCAGCTCCACCAATTCATTGTAGCGTTGGGCAACGCCATCAAATACTTCGTTAGCGAGGGCTTCGGTATTGAAGAAGAGGGAGATATATTTACCCCATTCAGCCTGCCCCAACGGGGAAGTATCGGCATAATCGCTATTGACGACAAAGGGCACGCCAGCTTCCTCAAGAGCGCTGTAGGTCGTGCCACCCGACCAAAACTGTTGCGCCATAACCACATCTGGCTCAAGATCAATGAGGATTTCCACATTAATCTCGCCCATGCCGCCAGGGGCAACTTCTACCAATTCGCCATTTTCAAAGCGTTCGATGACAGCTTGAGTGTTGGTATAGAGCACGGTATCAATACCAACCAGACGATCGAGGACGCCCTGCGCTTCCAAGTGGGGGAGCATGGTGGTAGCCGTGGCGACAAAGCGATTCACCGGCACTTCAATCACTGGTAAATCGGCCAAATCTTCTGGGGCAGGTGTGCCGCACTGCACAAGGACATATTGTTGCCATTCCTCTTCAGCGGCGTTTGGCCATGGCTGAACAGAAACAAGTTTATAGTTGTTGTGGTATTCCACCGAAAAGCCTGCGGCATATTCCACTTCGGCTTTATCGGGGAAGTAATCGACATTTGGATCAAAATCGCTAACGCAGCTATCAACAAAGTTCACGGCATCCTGTGCGAGAACGCCACTACCAAGCAAAGCAAACATGACCAGCAATAAGCCGCTTAATAAGCGTTTATGCATTGCAACATCCTCCTAAAAAGTTGTTAAAGCATCTAAGCGACTTCGCTGAGAGGGGATGAGTAGCTGTGGAAGACCGCCCCGGCATGAAAAAACCCGCCGGGCGGCGGGAAAGTTTGCAAATGCACTGTTCCACGCTCGCGCCCCTTTCTCCACGAAGGTTCTACGAGCCAGAGCAAGGCGGGTATTCGGGCTTCGGCATAATTCGCCGTTACCGTTGCGGGACAGCGCCGGACTCCCGTTTTATCAAACGGCCACCGGTCTTCCCCCATTGTGCGCTACGCATCCGGGCGTTAGCGCACCCTGCTCAAGCAAGTTGGGTTATGTTGTACGGCGTACAGCATAGCACGCTGCGCCAAGGGCGTCAAGCAAAAAACGGTTAGAATTTTGGCGGCAAAGGCGAGCAAAAACGGGGCTACATGATGTAACCCCGTTTGATAACACAACTTCAGCCGTGGGCTAGTTGCCGCCCTCTTCTCTGGGCGTGGTGTTATCGGTGACAGTTGGCAAATCGGCCTCTGGCACCTCTGGCGGGGTAAAGTCCTCGCCCAAATCAACGAAGCTATCCAGATTAAACAGGAATGGCGAGTTGCTGGGAACAAGGGCGATATTGATATTATCAGCCAAGTTTTGAACGTAGAGATATTCAATCAAATTCGGGTTCGCCGCGATTTGCTGGCTAACCAAACGGAGCGCTTCAGCTTGCGCTTGGGCGCGCAGGATGATGGCTTGCGCTTCACCTTCGGCACGGGCAATTTCGGCATCACGTTCACCCTGTGCCTGAACGCGGACGCGCTCAGCTTCTTGGCGCTGCTGTTCAACGAGAATTTGCGCGCGTTGGGCTTCCTGGTCTGCGATTTGCTTTTGCTCAATGGAAGCGGCGAATTCCTCACTAAATTGAATACGGCGCACGAGGAAAGCAGTCAGTGTCAAGCCTTGTTCATCCATACGTTGACGCAGGCGCTCCTCAATCTGGCCGCCCATCATCTCGCGGGAGACGCCATAAATATCTTCTGCCCTAAATTGAGAGACAATATCGCGGACAATGGCGCGAACAGTTGGGCGGATGAAGTCATCTTCATAGCGATTACGCCAGTTCACATGCACGATATTGGCGTTTTGTGGCTCAATGCGGTAGAGCACCGTCACATCGACAAACACCACCTGACCATCGTTAGTCAAGGCTTCGACAGCGTCATTACCTTGTACGCGGCCTTCGGTGGGGATGCCGGACATGGTGTATTCTTGTTGCTCGGTGGGGTAAATGAAAACCTCTTGAAGGCCGGGAATGATAATTGACGTACCGGCACCACGTGGCGGGTCTTCCAATTCACCGGAAAGCACATTGACGACAACACCGACCTGAGTCGGTTCAATAACGAGAATACCTTGACTGACAACACTGAATACAATACCGCCAACAAGGCCGACAATCGCCAACAACACGCCCCCGCGTGGCGACCGCCCCTGTGATGTGGCCAATACAACCAGGCCAATACCTAATAAAAATAGCAGGAAGCCAAGAAAGGCAATCCCACCAATAACAGCACTAATACTACCCATTACAACGCTCCTTTAGCGCAACACGGCCTATTTCTGAGTCTAACAAGCGGATTATAACACAGTTTGTATAAGCACAGTGATAGAAGCGGACAAAGCCCCCAAAATTTTGGGGGCTGTATTTAGCCAATTTTGCCGAAGTTTCGCTTATGGCTGTTGGTTGATGAGCAAGTCATTGGCGGTAGAGAAGGCCTGCCCCGCCGTAGAGACCACCGTCAAACCAAGCTGGGCGTCTTGAATGAGTGTGTTATTGGCACAAGATTGGGCGAACATATCCCAGCCTTGCCGCAACAGGTCTAGGCCAAGATTGACATTTTCCGCTGCGGTTTCAATATCGGGATATAGTTCTGCCACACGCTCGTTGATGACGTAGTTATCAGGCACGACGGGCTGCGGCTCTCTACAGCCCAAAGTTTGGCCAGCTTGTGCGGCGTCGTTCCAATAACGATTGAGAATGCTATACGCGCCGCGCTGGGCTTGCACATCGTCGATGATGAACTGGAGTTGCGCCAAGTCCGTGCGCACAACCGCAGGGTCAAGGGTGGGCGTTGGCACTGGCGTATCTGTCGGCGGGGGCACGGTAGGCTCTGGCGTGGCCTCTGGCGCGGCTGCCGTCGCTGCGGGGATGAGATTGGGGTCATCCAATGCAACTTGAATATCAGGCAGGGCGCGCTGAGCACGCAACAGCGTTTCAGTGAGCTGGGTAATTGTCTCTGCAGGCGGAGGTGTGCCACTATTACACGCTTCAACAAAAGGTGCTTGCAAGGTCATCAAATCCGCTTGAACGCCATTGAGCTGCTCAACAATAGGCGCGAAGGCCGCCAACTCTGCCACTGTTGTGTCTAAAACATAGGGTTGCGGATTGTTCAAAGGCAGCGGGCAGGTGAGCGCGTTACCCGTATTGACCGCATCAATCTGGCGTTGAATAGTGATGAGGTCATCGGTGAGTAGTGTGCGCATCGTATTCAGAGCATCACGGGTTTGCTGTGCCATGAGGCGGGTATCCACCGCCTGTGGGACAAGCGTCGGTAGGTCTGCAACATCGGTAATCGGGGGCGCACTGCTGCCGCTGGGGATAATCAAGCCGATAAGCAATAACACCAAAAATGACGCAAACAGGCCGCCCATAATCATATACATGCGCTGCAATGGCACAGGCAAGCGCCGCCCCATTTTGCCCCGCACCACGTTTTCCAGCAGCTCCATAA
Organism: Anaerolineae bacterium; assembly: GCA_034435735.1. GTDB lineage: Bacteria > Chloroflexota > Anaerolineae > Aggregatilineales > Phototrophicaceae > S146-30. The sequence goes on from DAOTWU010000198.1 coordinate 4,600, forward strand.
CGCGGTCTTGCTCTTCTGGCGAGCCTTGTAACGCAAGTTGGAGCGCCTTGAATTGGCGTAGGGCATAAATTGCCGCTTCACGTACACTTTTATCAGGGTCATTGCGAGCAGCTTTTTTCAGGATGGGTATCGCCTCTGGTTCGCCAGATTCACCCAGCCAATAGGCCGCCTCGCGCCGTTGTTTCACTGGATTTTTGCGGTTATTGAGCACCTTCATATAATGCGAAGTGCGCTCTTGATGACGGCGCTGAAGTTCTTCTAAATCGGCATCATCATCGCGCTCTAGAGCTGTGTCGAAGTCGTCATCTTCTAGCCCAAGGTCATCATCAAATTCATCAAAATCAGCGTCAAAGTCATCAAAGCTGGTATCGAAATCGTCATCAAACGGCGTGGTCATAAAGTGCCTTCCCAACGGCTGATGATGGGTTACCTCATGAATAGCAAACCATACGGCCAATCTGCCATAATAATACGCTATGTTGGCTATTATGGAAAGTCAACGGGAGAAATAGCCATGACAGGGCGGAAGACATTCCCCCGCCCTGTGATAGTGCAGTTGCTTACGGGTATTTGCGGTTGAGCATACGCGGATAGGGGATAGTTTCGCGCACATGGGGCAAACCGCAAATCCAGGCGACAGTGCGCTCAATCCCCAGCCCAAAGCCCGAATGGGGCACAGTACCATAGCGGCGCAGCTCTAAATACCAGGCATAGGCTTCACGCGGGAGGCCAATTTTTGAAACGCGCTCTTCGATAAGGTCAGGGTCATAGATGCGCTCGCTACCGCCCGTAATTTCGCCATAGCCTTCGGGCGCTAGCAAGTCTACGCTGCGGCAAACTTCTGGGCGGCCATCAACGGGCTGCATATAAAACGCCTTGACCGCTGAGGGGTAGTGATAGACAAAAACAGGTTTGTCGAACATCTCGGCAATGGCGGTTTCGTGGGGGCTGCCGAAGTCCTCGCCCCATTCGATTTTGAGCAACTCACGCTGTTCGGGGTCTTCGGTTTCGGCGGCCAGCTTTTGCAAGCGCTCTACAGCTTCATCATAGCTAATGCGGGCAAAGGGCGCTTGAATCGCCTCTAGGCGGCTGATGTCACGCTCCAAAATTTCCAGCTCTAAGCGATGGCGCTCTAACACTTGTTGAACAGTGTAGCCGATGAGCTGCTCTTCCATCTCCATCATGTCTTCTAGCGAGTAGAAGGCCATTTCTGGCTCTAGCATCCAAAACTCGATGAGATGGCGGCGCGTTTTACTCTTCTCCGCGCGGAAGGTGGGGCCAAAGCAATACACCCGCCCGAAAGACATCATATTGGCTTCATTGTAAAGCTGGCCAGTTTGGGCGAGGAAAGCCTTTTCGCCAAAGTAGTCAATTTCAAATAAGGTGGTTGTCTCTTCACCAGCAGCAGGCGTGATGATGGGCGTATCCACCAGCAAAAAGCCATGATCATCAAGCCAGTTGCGTAAAGCATGAACGATGGTGGCGCGGATGCGTAAAATTGCCCATTGGCGGCGGGAACGCACCCACAAGTGGCGATGGTCCATCAGGAAATCTACGCCATGTTCTTTTGGCGTAATGGGATAATCCTCTGTAAGCTGGATAACTTCAATGTTGCTGATACCAACTTCATAGCCGCCGGGAATGCCGGGGGCGCGGTCGTCCTTGCGAACGGTGCCGGTGATGATGACTGATGCCTCTTGCGTCAGGCCTTTGACCGTTTCAAATGCGGCCTCGTCCATATCTTTTTTGAAGGCCACACATTGCACAAAGCCCGTGCCATCGCGCAATTGGACAAAGTGTAATTTGCCCTTGCCTGTTTTGTTATATACCCAACCCCGAAGCACCACTTCTTGGCCATCGTATTGGGCGATGTCTTCAATGCGTATTGGTGTCGCCACGATTCACTATCCTTAAACTCATGACAAAATCTCTACTATTACGAACATAGCGATTATAGCACGCCGTAGCGCCATGAAGCAGAGAGGGCTATCGTCTAAAAATGCTGAAGTGGGCAGAAAATGCGATGCGAACACCTGTCTTGTGACAAGTTGCACAAAACCAATTGCACCCATTTGAAATTTTCTATGTTACAATTATTTTAGATTAGCCATGACGTAGTACCTCACATAGCAAATGGACGCGGAGCATTCACGGCAGCCGCGTATCTGTGCACAAGCAGTAGGGCGGTAAATCTATCGCCATCGCAAATCAGTAACGGTTTTCTCTTTGGCTTGTATCCCTCGTAAGCCACTATTTTCCGCACAGATATTCATTCAGGGTAGAAAGGTTTGCCCTATGGCGCCGTATCCCAAACCCGTCCATTGGCGTTATACCGATAACCCACGCCATTGGTCAAAATGTGAACGCTATACTGGAGCAGATAGTTTATTAAGCGCACTTGATGAAGGTTGGAATATCGTTCGGGTCTCGCGGGAATCTATCTGGTATGGAGCGGGACGTTGTGTGCAGGTGTATCACTTCACGCTGGCATCTGGGAAAGACACACAAGATATGGCGGTAATATATTCGCCCTATTTAGACCGCCTGTTGCCCGTATGTCGGGCGCGGGTACAACCAACCAGCGCTGGGGTATAAACCGCCAACCAGCATTATGCCTAAAGTGTTTGTGTTAGTTGGCGATTTCTTGCAATAATTTTACGCAGAACTTTATACAATGAGGACGTATACACCCATGTAATTTCTTCTGTACACTAAATTTTAGAGGGCAGTTAATGGCATTTTAATCAATGCTGCTTATTATGAGTGGTGAGAAGTATGGGTGAGAGGAACAAAATGAACGAAATTCAATTAGCCAACTATCACGTTCAATATCTGGACGTAACCAAGCACTGGCATCCCGATTCACAGCCATTTGCAGGTGGTGACGCGCTAGCAACCGCTTTAGATGAAGGCTGGCAAATCACTGGGCCAGTCATCCGCGAAGACTATTGGCATAGCATGCGCTGTGTGCCGATTTATCACTTCACTTTAACGCGCGATGGGGAAACGCGGCATATTCCTGTCATCAGTAATCCCTATGTCAATCGCCTTGTTAAACAACTCAACCTAGAAATCATCGAGCAAGACGCCTCCGCTACTGCATAAGTAACTTCAGATGGGGGCGGTCAAAGATTGACCGCCATTCGTGTTTCATCCCCTTCGGGGGGATTTGTTCAAGTTAAACGTTAAAACTAAATACCCATGAAAATCAGCTCAAAAGGCGCACGCGCTCAAGAATGGGCGTTATCATTTTGCGTGAATTGTGCCATAACTTGCTCAAAATATTGGGTTTCTTGGTGGCGCTCTTCGGGGGAATAATCAACCTCGGCGGGGAATGTATCGTCATCTTGCAAACCGGGATGTACGATAATTTCCGCCACGCCCTCCAGCGTATGGAGCACATCGGCCAGTTGTTGCGGGTCGCGCCCCATCCACGATTTGATAGACACTAGATGGTCGGGCATGGTCACATCGGGATATTCATCCGCTTCGGTATGGCGAGAGTGAAACCAGTTATTAGGCACAACTGAGGCAGAAAGGCGATAGGCGCGCAACCACGGCACTTGGTATTCGCGCGCTAGCTTGATGATAATCTCGCGCAGGGCGGGCGAAATGTGAAAATGGCGGTGGGTGGTGATGTGGGCGGGCTGGTGACCATAGCTGAGGAAACATTCCATTTGGGCGTGCAATTCAGCTTCCACCAGTTCTAAAAAGCTGGATGTTGGCACGAGGGTGCGCAACATGGAGATAATGCGGTGATGAAATTGGCCGTTACTGCGGGTTAATGGCGACGGAGAACGCGGGCTAGTAAGAGGAAATCCATCCGACAAATTGAGATGAATGCCCAACGCTAATGTGTCATAAACTTTGAAGAGGTCGAAGGCGTGGGCGGTAGCATCAAAATTCACCATAATACTGGCGTCAGTGAGGTGGCCACATTCATGTAAGCGTGCGGCGGCGTGGTTAATCCCCTCAGATAGGCCACAGTCATCCGCTGTGATAATCAATTGCTGCATGATGAACATCACATATCCAAGTTAGCTGTCCCCCTATATTGTAATCCAAATTGCATGTTTTGCATTGCCAAAATATAACGCCACGAGTTTCAGGGGCTGGCCGCCCCCTCGCGTTAAGCGTTGATCATCCTCAAGAAAACTAGTTGAAGGTGATAATGATAGCTATTGAGATGAGTCTACAGTGTGTTGAATGCGGAAAAACTCGCTGAAGACGCCGCCGCTATCCGTCGCCACCAACACACCAGCCAACTTTTGCACAGCCAGTTCGCCAAAATGATTAATTAAGTGGGTGATTTGCTGGCGCATCAGCAGCATCATATCATCCCACATCACATCATCGGGCAACTGTGGTTCGCGCAGGCTACGGGTGCTCTCTAGATAGCGTAAAGCAGGCTCAACATCATCGAAGACGAGCGCGGTCGGCAAGTCATAGCGCACAACCCCTTGGAAGTAGCGCGATAGATGGCGCGTCCCATTTTCCAGCGCGAAGAGGTCGCTAGCAGGGGCGGGCGGGCGAATTTGTGAGGGAGAAAGGCGCGTCAATAAGACGATAGCACGGCGCATCAATACCTGAAATTCTGGCATATTATGCAGGCTATTGGTGGCCACCATCAACAAGCCTTCTGGCTTCAGTACGCGCTTAAATTCTCGAATGGCCGTATCAATATCAGTCAAGTGATACATCATGTGATTGGCCATCACAATATCAAAGCTATTATCGGCATAAGGGAGTTTATGGGCATCCCCATTCACCATGCGGTAGCCGTTGGCGGGGTGCTTTTGCAACATGCCCCAAGAGTTATCGATGCCAAAATAACGAATATCGGGATAACGCATCAGTAAGGCTTTGTGATAAGAGCCTGTGCCACTACCAACATCAAGCACACGCTCACTCCCTTGCCACGGTATACAGGTTAGTGCCCACTGAATAAAATCTATTTTAGGTTGGGTATATTGTTCATGGATTTCTTGCCGTGTGCGCAACAGTTCATCATTTTCATATTGTTTGCGAACGGCGTCGGAATTGTTGCTTGTGGTCATCAATACTTCCCATGTCAATAAAATTCAAATCAATGGCACAGCAAGGGCATATAAGCAAGCACGTTACCCATGTTTATAATACATCACAATAGGCGGAAAGGCACACTGAATATAGCATATATTTGAATATAGCACCGCTTATTGCCCCGCCGCTTCCGTATTTTTTCCCTGTCTTAAGGCCATATGTTCCGCTTGAACGCGACGAATCTCAGCTTTGGCGCGCTCTAAGGGTGGGCGTTCACCCTCATCAAGCGCGGTAGCAAGGCGGTCAATGGTATCGATGAGCATATCGAGCATATAGGGAGAATCGGGCGAAGCCAGTTCTAGGGCACGTTGTAGTGCTTCTTGTGCTTCTGCCTCTTTCCCCAATGCCAACCGCGCTACTGCTAAATCTGACCAGCCCCAATAATTATCCACTTCTGCCAGCGCTTCGGCCTGCGCCAACATCTCCACCCGTTTATAAGTTTCGAGCATCTTCTCGCGGTTATGCGTCTGCACATAGAGTAAGGCCAAATTACCCCAGCCATAGGATGATTGTGGCGTGACTTCTGTTGCGCGTTTATAGGCTTCAATGGCTTGCTCTATTTGGCCACGGCGGCGATATAAACCACCGAGCGAACCCCACCACGATTCGCCATCTTCATCAATCAATTTTGGCGAGCGTTTGAGCGCTTCCAGCAGATAGCGCTCTGCCTTATTGAGCGTATCATCACGCTCTATGCCATTGGGCATTTTCTCACCTATACGGCGATAAACATAACCCAGCGAGGCCAACGCAGGCGCAAAGGTATCATCAATTTCCAGCGCCCGTTGCAAGTGTTCCAGCGCTCTTTCCAGTTCGCCGC
>DAOTWU010000199.1:0-2114 GCA_034435735.1 Anaerolineae bacterium
GTGCGCGAGAGCCGTAAAAACGCGCCCAAAGCGCAAGTGCGGCAGGGCGACGCCACCGACTTGAGCATGTACGAAGATGGTAGCTTCAGCGTGGTGGTGGCGCTGCATCTGGTAGAGCATCTGCCAGAGCCAGATACAACCATACGGGAGGTGGCGCGCATCCTCAAGACGGGCGGCATTTTCCTCTTTGCCACGCCCCACCCAGAGTATGCGTTGCGGCGCTTCAAAGACCGCGAGACAGACGCCATCGGCAAGGATAAGACGCATATCAACTGCCATGTGCCACAGGTTTGGCGCAACTGGTGTGAAGAGGCGGGCTTGGCGATGGTGAAGCACTTCGGCGATGGGCTGTGGGATGTGCCCTACTTGCCGCTAATTCCGCGCGTGGTTCAGTTCGCCATGTTTGGCTTCCCCGCCTTTTTACAGGTGGTAACGCGCACGACATGGATGCCGTTGGCGTTGGGCGTCAATCAAGTGGGCATTGCCCGCAAGCGCTAATGGCTAATCCAGCAGCCCTAAATCGCGGGCGCGGCTGACGGCTTCGGTGCGGTTGGTGGCGTCTAGCTTGCCGAAGATGTTATTGATGTGCTTTTTGACCGTGCCCAACGAAACGAATAACTCGCGGGCGATGGCGCGGTTCGAGTAGCCGCGTGCCACCAATTGGAGCACTTCCAACTCGCGGGCACTGAGCTGGGCAGCGTTTTCTACATGAGTTTGCGGGCGCAATATACTGAGTAGCTGCGAGGCGTAGCGGGCATGGGGCCCATGGCGGGCGATATGCTGTAATAGCGGGATGATTGGTTCGCCAATATCGACGAACGAGCGGATGAACCCCTGTGCGTCTCCCAATTGCATCGCCTCATTGAGGGCGGCCACGCCTTTTTCTTGCTCGCCGTTAATCTGGTAGGCGGCGGCTTGCAAGGCCAGCATTAAAATAACGCGCTCCATGCGCCCCTGTTTGCGGGCGTTGGCGATGAAACGCGCTAACATAGCGATGACCGGCGCAACCTCGCCTTTGGCCATGTACAGGCGCGCCAATGAGAGATAATCAGCCTCGCGGTAGTAAGTTGCTTCGTCATCGAGTGAGATGCCCGCGCTCTCTGCCCATTTTTCTGTGGCGGGGATATTCCCCACCATCATCCATAAAAATGCGCGTATAGAGGCAACCTGCTGCCCCAAACGCTTGTTATCAATATGGCGAGCGGTTTGCTCTAGTCGCTGCATTGTCTCGAAGGCATCGCCGGGGCGGTCTAGTTGGAGCAGAGAGAGAATGAGGATGGCATAGCCGCTGAGGATATGGTCCACAAAGGCGATGCGGCTCAAAAGGCGCAGGTGCTTTTGCAGCAGGTCGGCGGCCTCTTCAACGCGATTCCACTCATACAACACTTCCGCCAATCCCGCGGCAATCATATGCTTCACCGCTGGTGCGTCGTCCCCCATTTCTTCGCAGATGGCCAGCGCCTCGCGGTAGATTTGGTAAGCCTCGTGCAACAGCCCTTGACGGTAGCGCACCCGCCCAATGTTGTGATGCGCAACCAGTGCCAGCGAGATAATGCCCCCTTCTTCCGCAACGGCTTGCGCCTGTTGTAAGTGCTCCATGGCTGGCTGAACATCACCCGCCAACATATAGGCTTGCCCGCTATTGAGCAGCACGGTGCTACGCATGTGATAGTCATCTGCTGCCAGTGTGTCCAGCGCTTGCTGCCCAAATGCGAGCGCTTGCGGTACATCTTCGTTGATGCGGGCGGCAATGGCGCGTAGGGCGGTGATTTTCCCCTGCAAGGGCGGGGCGGCGTCGCTGGCGAGGCGGTTTAAGTGGTGCTCTAATGCCTCAAATTGACCATTATAAATGTGCATCCAACCGGTGATGATACCTAGCTGCGGGCGTTGGCGGATGATGTCATCGGGCAGTTGCTCTAGCCAACCGCGCACAGTACGATATTGCCCGCGCGTGATGATCGACATAGCAACGGCCTCGATGACTTCCGCAGCGATTTCATAATCGCCCGCTAGCAGGGCGTGGCGCACACAGGCGATGGGCAACCCCTGCTGTTGGTACCATTGGCTGGCGCGGCGATGTAATTCTGCTACCTGTTGCGGGTAAAGACGCGATA
>DAOTWU010000200.1:0-2612 GCA_034435735.1 Anaerolineae bacterium
GTCTAAATACCCGCCGCCAACATCCTTAACGATATAATCTGCTGCCCCTAGCTTCAGCGCTTGCACAGCGGCTTTTTCATTGCCCGTTCCTGTGAGCATAATGACCGGTGGATGGGGGGCAAGGTTCTTCAAACGTTTTAACACTTGAAGACCATCCATACCCGGCATTTGTAAGTCCATAACTATAATATCAAAATGGGCGTCTTGCAGCTTTTCCAGCCCACTTTCACCATCACAAGCAGTGCTAACTTCATACCGCAGTCGTTTGAGCCGTTTTTCTACAAGGCGGGCTATGCCGGGGTCATCTTCAATATGGAGCACTCGGGTAGATGACGCCGTCTCGCTCATTTAGCGTCCCCTTTGAGGTACTGTGACAATGGAAATGAATAAACCTAATTGACGAATAGCATTGGAAAACTGATCATAGTCAACAGGCTTGGTGATATATACGCTACAGCCCAGTTCATAACAGCGTTCCACTTCCCGCGTGTCATCTGTTGTCGTCAAAATGATGACAGGTATATTCCGAGTTCTCGCGTCACTTTTCATCGCTTTTAGCACTTGATAGCCATCTAGTACCGGCATGTTCAAATCTAGAAGCACTAAAAGCGTGTCTAATGGTTCTTGATGCTGGAATTCCCCCTCACCAAAAAGAATGTCTAATGCAGCTTGTCCATCAGCCGCATGAATGATAGGGTTGGTCAGACCTGCGCGCTTCAAGTTTTTCTGGATTAAACGCGCGTGACCTGGATCATCTTCGACCAGTAAAATGGAAACACTACGTGCGTCGCTCATTTTGTTCTACTCGCTCTAGTTCAGATATGAGTGAATTGGAAACTGTCCAATAGAAAGTCGTTCCTTGTCCAAGTTGAGACTCGAACCAGATACGCCCACCTAATCGATTTACGAGGGTGCGAACATAAGCGAGGCCCATCCCCTCGCCGACGGTATTTTGTTTACCAGCGCGGCGGAAGGGAGCAAAAACTTTGGCGAAGTCATCTTCGCTTATCCCCCGTCCTGTATCTTTTATATAGTATAGCGTATCTTCGTTTCTTTGTTCGCCACCAATTTCCAGTGTTGCTGGACGACCTTCTTCAAAATACTTCACGGCATTATTGAGAATATTGCCGAAAATTTGCTCGACCATAGAGCGGTCGGCATCAACTGCTGGCAATGGATGCAGGATGACTTGAATGTTTTGGCTTTCGATTTGATGCTGCAAGGTTTCTAGCAATTCTTCTACGAGATTGTGCACATCAATGTGTTCAATGGTCATCGCCTGCCGCCCCAGTCGCGATAATTGGAGCACAGCATTGATGAAGTAATCCATGCGTTCTACTGATGAATCAATGAAATCAAGCGCTTCTGGTACGTCTTCATCAATGGTCATTGTGAGCAGTTGTTGTTGGCTGTCGTCAAGTGAAGGCAAGATGTCGTGCATCATGTCTGTGATGATGCTGAGCGATTCTCGCAACTCTGCGGCGAACCCTTTGATATTGACTAATGGGGCGCGTAAATCATGTGAAACAATATAGGCGAAGTTTTTCACGTCCTCATTGGCTTGGCGCAATTCTGCTGTGCGCTCAATCACCCGTTGTTCAAGTTCATCCCGCGCTTGTTGTAGTTCTGCTGTGCGTTCTGCCACCCGTTGCTCTAGTTTTTCGTTGATATTCTCTAAGCGTTGGTATGCCAATTCGCGTTCTAATGCGATGCTGATCCACTGAGCTGCTAAGCGTACTAAGGTAATTTCCGTAGAGGTGAAGCGTTTTGTGCGCGGGGTAGGGCTGGAAAAGTTAATCGTGCCATAGGGCTTGTCATCAATGTAAATCGGCGCACCGATATAGCATTCCAAAGCGAAAGCGGCATAGCAGGGGTGCGCTTGATAGCTAGATTCCTTCATGTGCTCAATGGCAATAATGTTGTCTTCTTGAATGGTAATATCGCAATAAGTATTGCCCGTTTCAAAAGTTTGGCCTGGCGAGAGCGTGTCTGGTGGCGCCACGGTATATATAACCGTATATATGTCACCTTCAATGTGGCTAATGATGCCAATATCAAGGTTGAGAATATCTAGTACAGTTTTCAACACTAGATTGAAACGTTCTTGCATACTAAGGCCGGGACGAGTTGTTACATCATAGAACAGGCGCAAGTTCTCTTCTTGCCGCGTTTTTTCCCGCTCTAGCTGTTTTCGTTGGGTGATGTCTTGCACATAAGCGACAATAATATGGGAATTCTCTATTTCTATGGGGCTAAGACTGACTTCAATTGGGAACTCGCTGCCATCTTTGTGTTTCCCGATAATGTCTCGCCCTTCGCCCATAGCTCGGGTATAGGGTTCTTCATGGTAATGTTTACGGTAAATTTGATGAACATTTTGCAGGCGCTCTGGCACGAGTATTTCAATGTGTTGCCCCACCAGTTCATCGGTGGTATAGCCAAACATTTCGGCTATACGCGGGTTGGCCACATTGATAATCCCCTCCCTATCAACCAGCACAATACCCAATGGCGATGCGGCAACTAGGGCGCGGAGTTGCTGTTCACTTCTGGCTAAAGTGTTGCGCAATTGGCGGTTGCGGGTTATATCTCGCGCTATTGCATAGATAAGT
>DAOTWU010000201.1:0-2510 GCA_034435735.1 Anaerolineae bacterium
GACATCTTTCAAGGGGTTATGGATGCCTACGAACGTGGCGTGACTATCACCCCCATGCCCCTGCTTTATGAGCGATTAACAGGGCGTGTGCCAGTAGAGCATATTAATAATAGTTGGGCGGTTGTTTTGCCTATAGAAGGGCAATCGCTTTTCAATCCTTATCGCTTTCTCAAACGTTTTTTAGACATTACGCTATCCCTTGTTGGGATGGTGTTTTTCCTGGCCGCATTACCCTTTATAGCATTAGTCATTCGCTTAGAGTCAAAAGGGCCAATTTTTTATACGCAGGAGCGAGTTGGCTTAAATGGCCGCATTTTCAACATCATCAAGTTCCGCACTATGGTAGCAGATGCTGAAATACACTCTGGCCCTGTATTTGCTCAGCAGAATGACCCGCGTGTAACCCGTGTGGGGCGCTTTATGCGTAAAACTCGCCTCGATGAAATTCCCCAGTTCATTAATGTGCTGCGCGGCGATATGAGCCTTGTTGGACCACGTCCAGAGCGCCCCTTCCATGTTGAACGCCTACAGAAGAAAATCCCCTTCTACCGTACCCGTCATGTAGTGCGCCCTGGTGTGACTGGCTGGGCACAGGTGCGCTATAACTACGGCTCAACTGATGAAGATGCGCTTATCAAGTTGCAATATGACCTCTACTACATCCGTAAACAATCGCTGCTCCTTGATTTGAACATCATGATACGCACTGCCTACAAGATGATTCGTATGAGCGGCACATAACTCACCCATTAAAGTCCGACGGAAACAGGAAGAGTAATGCCACCATCCAGATAGTTGCATTGCGCAGCACGCGCAGTTTACGCCGCTCAGCAGCATAGAGAATGACCGCAATTTGAAGCCCGACAATAAACCGCAAAATACCCAACGGCTCACGATAGGTAGAGAAGGGCACGAACAACATCACCAGCGCGTGTGCTGTGAGTAGCAAGGTGTTTGTTGTCCATCGTTTGTTGCGATAATCCTGCCATCCTCGCCATAATCCCCATAAAGTTGGCACTAAAACAAATGGCAACAGAATCATCATCATTACAGCAAAAATTTGCCATCCTCCTTCAAGCAAAATTCGCCACACACCCATGAAAGGGATAATTTCAAAGCTGGTGGCCAACGCTCCGCCAGAACCAATGCCAAATGTGCCAAAATTGGCATAAAGCATCATTTGCCATATACCGAACGGAATGAGGATAACTCCACTATAGGCGAGCAAAGTTCTATAATTGCGTTGATATAACAACTGAAGTCCATACACACCTGCAATGATGAGCGTTGTCTCTTTGGCTAAAACCGCCAGAGCAAACAACAACGCCCCCCATAGCCACCGTTCCCGCTGCATTGCCCATATGCCGCCCAGCGCCAGCCCATAAGCTAGCGGTTCGGGTAGAATTAGACGTGCTGCACCAAATGTGCCCAGCGTTAGCCCATAACCCACTGCATACCAACGGCTTAAATTCTTCGTGCGCAATATATCCTCAACGATTTTTGTGCCAATAGCCAATGCCACCAGATTAACCACTAGTAGCGCCCATGGCAGTACATCATTGTTGCCAACTGCCAACATTCGCCCCATAACAGGCAGTAAAATGCGCTGGTAGCGGTATGCAGGCACATCAATAAGTGATGCCGCTTTCTCGGGGTCACGGGCAATATAATAGACAAATTGGCCGTCATATCCCTCTTCACTATAGCTGTGAATGGCATCTTCTGGACTATAGTCTGTGCCAATGGTGACCAGTGCCAGCGCATCCCCGCGCACTGAAACAACCAACAAGGCGTAAATTAAACAACTGATAGTTACTATGGTATAAGGACGTACTATTTGGGCAATGCGCGTTTTCCACATTGACGGTATTATCCTTTCTGTCGGAATTTTATTTTACATGGGATTGGCTAGACAGTTTTATGCTTCGCTCATTGGTTCGTATCAGCTTAATGCTAAGCTTCTTATACTTTTACCTGCTTGGTGCAACGTTCAATGGCGTTATTTTACAGTCGTTCAAGCAATTAACCTTAGCTGGTTTAACTCTATTGATTTTATTCTGGCTGTTTGCACGCTACATCCTTCGTTGGCGATGGTATGCACCGCCGCTAGGACTATCTGTATTCTTCTGGGTATTGGCTATTGCCGCCTCTTTAGCCGCCAATACCGAATATGCCCGCCGTATAGTTATCGGCGTATGGTTTGTTGCCGCTTATATCGGCGTTTGGTATTTGCTGAGTGATGTTATCGCCAATCGTCTTATTAAACGCGATTTCCTCCTACATAGTTTGTTATTAACTGGTGTCATAGTATTGTTATTTGGTTGGATGCAATGGCTATTTGCATTGTTGGAGAATGGCGAGATTGTTCGTCCTGTTTCGCTATTAGGCAATGTGAACGCACTAGGTGCATTCCTTGTTCCACTTGTACCCTTGTGCCTTGAATATGCAAAAAGCGCCCGCCTACGCGCTATCCGTTACGTTTTGGGCTTATATGCGATATTGGCTACTGC
>DAOTWU010000202.1:0-3031 GCA_034435735.1 Anaerolineae bacterium
TTCCCTGTTGCGGTTATCGCGTACCCAGTAAGAGGATGCCTGTATAGGCCGCGCCTGCCAGTACGGTGAAATAGGTGAGCCATGCTGAGCGCGGTTGTTGGACATCGCGCAGAAAGCGGTGTATCAATAGCGGCGATACAATAAAGCCAAAGGGTGCGAGTTCCGGCGGAATGATGCCGCTCAAAAATGCCCCAACCATCAAGAGCATCAGTAGCGCTGTGGTCGTTCGTAATAACCACGCGGTTGTTTTTACCCCCGCCCAGGTAGTGAAGTTGCCTTCAGTGCGTTTATCTAGCTCATAATCGCGCGCTTGTTGCTCTAATTGGGCGGAGAGCGACGCTAAAAAGAAGCCCGCGATGAGTACTGCATCCAGTAGTGATGGCGTTAACTGTAACAATACCAAACAAACGACATAGGGATATGTTTCTACAAAAATAGCATGTGTGAGTAGGTCAAAAATGGGGCGGCGCTTCAGGCGGAGTGGCGGGGCGCTATAAGCATAAGCTATCGCTAAGCTGAAGGTTACTGCAATAATCCCGCTCCAGCCAAACATGGCGAAAACGGCAATGACGAACAAAAGCGGCAACCCCAAAACTAACGCTGCTGCCCGACGCCGGTGACGTAAACCGACAAAATAATTACTTGCACCTTTTTGCTCATCTTGTGCATCGTGGGGCGCGTCAAAATAATCGTTAACGGCGAAGCCCAACCAATAACCTGTAGAAACTGCCAGCACCAGCAGTACCGCTTCAATGGTGTAGGTTTGATGCACCACCAGCACTAGCGCGCCAATGATGAATGTCAGCCCCCACGCATCCAGATGATTAAGCGCCAACTTGCGTAATCGCGCCATCGCTAGCCCCTTTCCCTGCTATAAAAAAGGCGATGTACGTAACCCGCACATCGCCTTCATGACCCTGGGAGGACTCGAACCTCCAACCTAACGATTAAGAGTCGCTTGCTCTGCCAATTGAGCTACAGGGCCAAACTCGTACGGGGGATTTTATACGATGAACCGCCCCAACGTCAAGGCTTAAGCCTTGCCTCCATGCGCCCAACCTCTTAAGTTTGTCATAATATATAGTAACATCATCCCGAAATGTACATAACAAGCCCCTAACTTGCCTAATAAGTAAGATGATGATACAGTTAAAACACAGCCACGGAGGGAGGTGCTATGCTCATGCCAGACCCCTATCTCAATAAACGTGGAGAGATGGTAGAAAAACAATTGATTGCGCGTGGTATCCGTGATGAACGGGTATTGAATGCCATGCGCACCATTCCGCGCCATCAGTTCGTTTCTGCTGCACTGGCGCACCTCGCCTATCGTGACTGCCCGCTGCCCATCGGCGAAAACCAAACTATCTCCCAGCCTTATATTGTTGCATTAATGACCGAGCTGCTACAGCTTCAAGGTCATGAGCGCGTTTTAGAAGTTGGCACTGGTAGCGGCTATCAAGCAGCTGTTCTGTGTGAATTGAGCGCTTATGTTTATACGGTGGAACGTTCGATCATCTTGGCGGAGCGTGCTGGCGGCTTGTTAGCGCGTCTTGGCTATGACAATATCGATGTTCACGTTGGCGATGGTAGTCAAGGTCTGGCGGATATGGCGCCATTTGATGCGATTATCGTCACAGCAGGTGCGCCTGCACTGCCCGGCCCGCTAGCATCGCAACTGAACCCCAACGGTGGGCGATTAGTCATTCCGATAGGGAAGCAATCCAGCCAATATTTACACTGCATCATACGTGAAGGCGATAATTGGCGAACAGAGCGTGTACTTGCGGTACGTTTTGTGCCGTTAATTGGACGCTATGGTTTTAAGTTCCGTGATGACTCACCGGAGGCTAGCGTATGATTGATGAAAACCCACCCCTTGAATATTATGAACCTCTATGGACAACTGAGAAAGATGACTTTGTTTTAGTGCGACAAGACACTGAGGAGGGGATTACCGTTTTCGGTATTGTTCATCGTGAATCGGGCGAATGGTTTTATATTGAAGATGTTTCACTTCATGAAGAAGTCACATTGCATATGTTGCTCGCTGGTGTAGAAGTGATTATAGAATAGTGCTCTAATTGTATTTATAGCACATCCAAAGGGTCTAATATCAAATACCAGTTTGCGTGAATATCGAATTCACGTAGTGGCGTGATGATGTCTACCGCCCGCAAAATTACCTGCCAGCGGTAATGGCGGTCAATCCTGCTGAAAAAGCATGGCACTGGGCCAATAAGCTCGGCACTACCAGTCATTTCCAGTTGCTCTAACTGCTTCCACAAGGCCTTGACTGCATATTCAGCATCGTTGCGCGCTTGTTGTGGGCTGCTGCTCTGGATGAGTAACCGCGCCATCCGTCGGAAGGGCGGATAACCCAAATCGCGGCGATAGGCAATTTCCTGCTGGTAGAAGCCCATATAATCATGTGCGGCTGCTGCCTGAATGGCGTAGTGCTGAGGTTGGTAGGTCTGTAAGATGGCGTGCCCACCCAATACACCGCGCCCAGCCCGCCCCGCGACTTGCATCAACAGTTGGAATACCCGTTCTCCCGCGCGGAAATCTGGCAGTGCCAGCCCAACATCGGCGCTGACCACCCCTACCAGCGTCACCAGTGGCAAATCTAACCCTTTGGCTATCATCTGTGTGCCCACGATAATATCGGCCTCATGGCGACGAAATTGCCCTAAAATAGCCTCGTGCTCATCCATATTGCTGGCCGTATCAGCATCCCATCGCAATACGCGCGCTTGTGGCCAGCGCTTTTTTACCTCTGCTTCCACTTGCTGTGTGCCAGCACCAAAGTATTTAATCCGCGCAGAGCCGCATTCTGGGCATGTTGTTGGTTGTGCCCCACGATAATCGCAATGGTGGCACTGTAAATCCAGCTCGACACGGTGAAATGTCAGCGGCGTATCGCAACGCGGGCAGCGCGCCACATAGCCACAATCTCGGCAGAAGACATAAGACGCTTGGCCGCGGCGGTTGAGGTATAAAATTGCCTGTTGCCCGGCTTGCAAGACTTCAT
>DAOTWU010000203.1:0-9356 GCA_034435735.1 Anaerolineae bacterium
GGCAAGAAACCCCGCCCGAACCCGCGCCCGTAGATTTACCCGTGATAACGCCCGAAAATATCGCGGATATGGCCATGTTAGATGATTTGGCGCAATCGGGGTGGGTGTGGACAGTCGCCTTCAGCCCTGATGGCCATTTGCTAGCTTCCGCTGGTTGCGATACCACAAATGCCATCCTCACCAATGCCCAGTGTGCCAACTCTCGTATTTACATTTGGGATATAGAAACCCATACGCAAGTCGCCGCATTAGAGGGGCATACTGGCCCCGTTACAGCAGTCGCCTTCAGCCCTGACGGCCATTTGCTAGCTTCCGCTGGTTGCGAAGCGCGGGAAGAGCAACCCTGTGAGGGCGATATTTTCCTGTGGGATGCCGAGACATTCCAGCAAATAGCGACATTAAAAGGACACACGGCGATGGCGCGTTCATTGGCCTTCAGCCCTGATGGCGCGCTACTGGCATCGGGCGGTGTAGATATGACCATCCGCCTGTGGGATGTTGAAACGCATGAGCCAATCGCCACATTAACAGAACACACTGATGATGTGAACATTGTCGCCTTCAGCCCCGATGGCGCGCTGCTGGCTTCTGGCGGCAGCGATGGCACAATACGCTTATGGGATGTAGCACAGGCGCAACAAATCTCCTTTATCGAATCGCATGGCCGCCATGTTTATGCGATTGCTTTCAGCCCAGATGGGGCGTTGTTGGCTTCTGGCGGCAGCGATGGGATGGTGCGCTTATGGGATATTGCTTCTGATGAAGAAATAGCGGTTCTAGAAGGGCATCAACGCCATGTATACACGTTAGCCTTCAGCCCAGATGGGGCGCTATTGGCGTCTGGCAGTTTGGATAATACGCTGTTTCTGTGGGATGTAACGGCGGGCGAACCGTTGGCCGTGCTGGTGGGGCATAGTGGTTTGGTGCGGTCGGCGGCCTTCAGCCCCGATGGTCGCTTGCTGGCTTCTGGTAGTGGCGATGGCACAATTCGCCTTTGGGGTATCTCTGAACAATAATCATCAGGAGGGTGTACGCCCTCCTTTTTTATAGCGCCGTTTTGGCCGTCCATATCCCTAAACCATACATAGCCCGCCGCCCGCCTTTGCTGTAGAATGGTGGCCATGAGCGAACACACTTCACAGCATCATTGGCCAATTGCTGGCCACGATTGGGCGGTTGATTTTCTCCGTAAGAGCATCGCCAATGGGCGTTTGCGCCATGCTTATCTCATCACTGGCCCGCCACAGGTCGGCAAGATGACGCTGGCGCTGGCCTTGGCCATGACGCTCAACTGCACGGCAGAGCAGCCACAAGCGCGCCCGTGTGGTGAATGCCGTTCTTGTCGTAAAACCCGCAGCGGTAACCATCCCGACATCCTCTATGCCGAACATGACGAGAATACCGGCGCTTTACGTATTGAGACCATCCGCAATATGAACCGCCTCATCATGCTCAAGCCATTTGAGGCGCGTTATCGTATCGCCATCTTTGAGGATTTTCAGATGGCGCGCGCCGATGGGCAAGATGCTTTGCTGAAAACGCTGGAAGAGCCGCCCCCACACGCCATTCTATTAGTGTTAGCGCGTACCACTGAAAACATCATGCCGACCATCGTCAGCCGCTGCCAACAAATTCCACTGCGCCCCATTCCGGCGCAAGCAGTGCGGCAGGCCTTGCTCAATGTGGGCGCTTCTGAAGAGCAAGCCGAGTTATTGGCACGCCTCAGTGGTGGGCGCTTGGGGTGGGCGCTGGAAGCGCTGGCGGATGATACCTTGTTAGAGGAACGTGCCGCCGCCCTAGACCGCTTCGAGGAGATGCTCAACAGCAATCTGGCGCAACGCTTCACACTGGCCGAAGCGCTGGCGAAAGATTACCAACGCGGCAAAGAAGGGCGAGAGGCCGTCATGCGCTTGCTAGAACTGTGGCAATCCTATTGGCGCGATTTGCTCCTTCTCAAACATGGTGAGGCCGCCCCGCGCGTCAATATAGACCGCAACGTAGCGCTAGAGCATTTGGGCTATCAGCTTGATGCTGAGGGCGTACAACAGGGGATAGAGGCCACCCGCGAACTCATCGGCAAGCTCAGCTTCAACCTCAATGTTCGGCTGGGATTAGAAGCCATGTTTTTGCGCTGGCCGTCTCTCAACGCTCACTGGGGGCGCTAACAAAAAACCGCCACCAACCGCAGCGGCTTTTCACCATATTGGGAGAAAACAAGAGGGCGAGGAAATACCATCGCCTCTTTAATTATATAGAGCACCCGGCAATGTTGCGCCTGTTTGCCGGAAAGCCCTTTTCGACCTTTACTGATGGGGTTCGCGCGTTTCTACACGAAACCGTACAGCTGTCCGTTCCTGCCCATCAATATCAACTTCGGTGAAGAATGGTACGAAGACAATATCGATGGTATCGCGCGTCAAATAACCCCGTGCAATTGCCAGTGCTTTGACCGCTTGATTGACCGCGCCCGCACCAATAGCCTGAACTTCGGCGAAGCCATACTCTCGGATGACACCAGCAATCGCGCCAGCCACAGCCGTAGAGCGAGAACGAGCGGAAACCTTAATTAAATCAGGCCTATCCTCATTAAGGTCGGTCCGCTGTTCAATAGGAACAGGAGTGTTGTTATAGTGTTCGTCCATGATACTTACCGCCAATGTATTCTAGTTGTCCCCTAGCGAAATAACAGCAGCGTAGGAATTGATTCTTTCGCTGCAACTACCTTATGATAGCCACCTAGCCCGGCAAGGGTGGGGCTATCTCAGCAGCCTTTTGATGTAAGGTACATGTTTTTATCATGAAGTCGCCACCGGTGCACCTACATTTCAAAGTATACTACAAAATTTACTAATGTGTTACGCCCCGTATCTCATAGGCCTGAGTAGAGATAGCTTGGAGCTTTTCACCGGCAAAGGCCTCTTTGGCTAACAAGTAACCTTACATTTCGACAGTGTCGATTAAAAGTATTATAACATGCTCGTGAATTGGGGCAACGTAGTTAAGCGCTTAAAATTTTTAATACAAGAAAGTCAAAAAAAGTTATCCCAAATAGCGGCTCATTAAGGGTCATAATGGGGCGAAAATGCATTAGGTATCCCAATGTAAAAAAATTAAAGAACAGTGAAGACGTTTTTACAGGTAATATTACGTCACCCAAATTTGGGATATAATCCACTAAAACCCCCACTTTTGCCCCTTTTTATCCCAAAATATACCAAATTCCCCCCACCCAACTTGGTTAAAATTTCTTTATCCAATGTTAAGTAATTTTCGATGTAATGCATTAGATTTCCCAACCTTAAAATTTTGCGCAAAAGGGCGAAAATCGGTTGAGGAATTGGCGCGTTTGGTCTATAGTATAGGGTACATATCGCCACAAGTTTTAACGGCCTCATTTTTGCCGCAGAGGGCCGGTGCTCAACCGGCAAACACCCCTGCCGGTACTAGTGGCAAGTAACAGGAACCCAGTGTTCCGCTCGTGGACAAACTGATTTTTATGAGACGGGGTCTATTTCAGCTCGGTAGCTTGAATTTCGCTATTTTCGGGCGGTTTTAGGCCGTAGCACACCAGAAAGGCAAGTTAATAGTGAACCCCCAACGGGCTTGGGAAACAGCGTACCACCAATTAGAGATACAACTTGACCCTGCGAGTTTCAACACGTGGGTGCGTAATACAACTTTCCTGAGTTGCGAAGGAAATGTGTTCACTATTGGCGCTGTGAACTCTTACGCTTGCGAAATGCTGCAAGGCCGCTTCTATCGTAGTATTCAGCGTTTGGTGAGCGATGCCTACGGCCATCCGGTAGAGTTGCGCTTCGTTCTGCACACCCCCAGAGTAGAAGAAACCGAGCCGGATGAACTACCGCTGCTCAAGCTGTTACAGCAAAAAGAGCGGACGCCAGATTTACCCCCATCGCCCCTCCATCGCCAGGTAGAGCGGCCTGAGTATCAAGAATTAACCGGCCTCGCCCTGAAGCCGGAGATGACTTTTGACCGCTTCATTGTCAATCAGGCGAATAATTTAGCCTATCAGGCGGCGTTATCCGTTGCCGAATCACCAGCAGCTATCTATAACCCGCTGTTCATTCATGGCGATACCGGCCTGGGCAAAACGCACTTGCTTACGGCTATTGCGCATGTTTGCCGCCAGCAAGGCCTGCGCGTCATCTATACCACCGGCGAGGCCTTCACCAACGATTTAGTAGAAGCCATCCGTAACCGCACCAATGCCATGTTCCGCGAGCGCTATCGCTCCGCTGATGTGTTGCTTGTCGATGATATTCAGTTCATCAAGGGCAAACAGAGCACCCAGGAAGAGTTCTTCCATACATTTAACGCCCTCGTGCAGTTTAATCGTCAGGTGGTGCTATCATCCGATAAGCACCCTAGCGAAATTTCTGCACTAGAAGACCGCCTGCGCACCCGCTTTCAGGGTGGGCTAGTGGTTGATTTGCAGCCGCCAGAACTAGAGACGCGCATTGCTATTCTTCAAATGTGGGCGGCAGAAAGTGGCGTTTCCTTCAGCCAGGATGTGCTCTACATGATTGCAGAGAGCGCCCCCGACAGCATTCGGGAGTTGCGCGGCTATTTTTTACAAATGGAGGCGAAGGCCAAACTTAACCCCACTGGCTTCACCCGCGATAGCGCCCAATTTGTCGTGGAAACCTATCGCCGCCCCCGCCAGCAAGTCACCCCAAAACTGGTGATAGAGGCGACGGCGCGCGTTTATGGCCTCCAGCCAGAAGATTTGACCAGCAAACGCCGCAGCAGCCAAATCAACCTTGCGCGACAGGTGGCCATGTATCTCGCCCGCGAAATTACCAATACCACGCTCAATCATATCGGCATCCTCTTTGAACGCACCCATAGCACCGTGCTGCATAGCTGTAACAAAATTGCCGAGATGCTGGAGTGTGATGAGATTTTGCGCCTGCGTGTGGAAAAAATCCGCCGCACTGTCCGCGAAATGGTTGAGTGAACATATTAGATGCCCGCAAATGAAAAAGCGCCATGTTCAACGAAGAGCATGGCGCTTTATCGTTAAGTCAATGCTTCAGCTTATTCGCTAAGCTGTTGCACGTTTACGGTGAATTCGTTGCTGCTACCAAAGGCGCTGTAATCCAGCACAAATTCAATTTCGCCACCAAAGCTGGGGGTATAACCCACGCCCAACAGGCTAATATCATTCACGCTTGCGCCAGGGCCAAAGAACGAACCATCACGGATTTCCAGACGGTAGCTAACATCAGCAGATGCGCTGGAGATGGTGATGATGTACGAAGCGCCAGACTCGGCATTCATGGTGAATACTTCGGTTTCGTTCAGCTCGCCCAGTGTCACGGTAATGCCCGCCTCATCGACGAATAGCTTATCTGTTGTTTCGATGTTCAGGCTAATGCTGCCGGTCAGTTCACGGTCGAACAAGGGGGAAACTGTCACCAAGTATGAACCTGTGTTGGGCAGCACCAAACGGCGCACATAGGGATTGGTGCCGGGGCCGTTGTCATCATCTTCGCCCACCTGCTCACCATCGTTGAAGCTCACAATAGAGATTTTTGTGTCTTCATCGTTATTGCTAATTGCCCAAACATTGACCACATCGCCAGCTTCACCCTCAAACATGGCGTAAAGGGGATTGGCGCCATCGGTTGCTAATTCTACCGAGCCATCTACCGGCACGGCGACAGGTGTCACTTGTTGGGTTTCTAGGGTATATGTACCGCTCGGTTCACCGCTCCATGAGGTCACACGCAAGGTGTAATCACCTGCTTCCGCAACTGGGAAGGCCAACAGCGCGTTACGCCCTTCGCCGCTATCATCATCTTCGGCGATGAGGTTGCCGTTGCCATCGTATACTTCCACTTTGGCGTCAAAGTCATCAGAATTCAGCGCGAAAACGAATAAATCCCCCGCTGCTGCGCTGAAGCTATATTGCGCATTAGATGCCTCTAGTGTGCCGGTATATGTTTCGCCGGGCACAATGGTTTCTTGTGCCAGCGCTGGGAATGCTGCCAGCACCAAAACCAATGCTAAGAAGGCAACTAGTGTGCGTTTATAATTCATGGGTAAAACCTTTCCTCTGTATAGATATAGATTAAATTTTAAGGGTGGAATGGCGGCGATTAATCCCCCCCATTTTCCTTACCCGTTAAAACCTCGTGAATACGCTGGTAAATTTCGTTAATGGTGAAGGGGCGGCCTTTCACCTTCGGCAGCGCCTCAATATGGTTCATGCCATAGCGCCCGCGCAAGAGCAGTGTCAGTTGCCCCATGTTGAGTTCTGGTACAATCACCCGCTCATAGCGGCTTAAAATGCCTTCTAGGTCGCGCGGTAGCGGATTGAGGTGGCGCAAATGCACATGGGCAACGCTGCCCAACTTGTCGCGCTGTGCCTCTACAACTGCTGTGCGCGCCGCACCATAGGGGCTGCCCCAGGTGAGGATAAGTAGCTTACCGCGCTTAGGCCCAAACACCTCTAACGGCGGAATGGTTTCCTGTAGCCGTTGCACTTTTTCGGCGCGGTCTTGGTGCATCTTCCAGTCGTCATCTGGGTCATAGGACACATTGCCCGTGCCCGGCTGCTTGGCCAAACCGCCCATACGATGCTCTAGCCCCTTAATGCCGGGAATTGCCCACGGACGTGCCAGCGTCACCACGTCACGGGCATAGGGCAGGAATGGCTCGTCATCATCTTCACGCGGGGCAGGATGTTTCACCTCAATTGGTGCAATGCTGTCCGGGTCTGGGATGCGCCACGGCTCAGAACTATTGGCCAAGAAGCCATCCATCAGCAGAACGACAGGCGTCATCGCCCGCACTGCCCAGCGGAAGGCTTCAATCGCTGCATCAAAGCAATCGGCAGGGGATTGAGGCGCAATCACCGGAATGGGCGATTCGCCATTACGCCCGAACAGCACCTGCAACAGGTCACCCTGTTCTGGTTTGGTGGGCATACCGGTACTAGGGCCACCACGCTGCACATCAATAATCACCATCGGCAGCTCTAGCATCATAGCCAGGTTCATCGCCTCGCTCTTAAGCGCAATGCCGGGGCCACTGGTGGCGGTGACGGCAAAGGCGCCGCCGAATGACGCGCCGATAATACTGCCCATCGCCGCAATTTCATCTTCCGCCTGGAAGGTGCGCACATCGAAATGTTTCAATGGCGCGAGATAGTGCAGGATGTCGCTCGCTGGCGTAATCGGGTAACCGCCATAGAACAGCGGCTTATTAGCTTTTTGGGCGGCAGTCACCAGACCTAGCGCCGCCGCCTGATTACCCGTCACTTTACGATAGCGACCGGGCGGCAATACTGCTGGGCGGATGCGGTAGCGGTGTTGGAAAATCTCCGCTGTTTCGCCAAAGTGATAGCCCGCTTCTAAGGCGCGTTTGTTGGCCTCGGCAATTACCGGGCGCTTGCCAAACTTCTCTTTAATCCATTCCAGCGTTGTGGTGAGCGGGCGGTCATAAATCCAGAAGGTCAACCCCAGCGCGAAGAAGTTTTTACTGCGGTCAACTTCCTTAGAGCTGAGTTCGTCTAGCCCTTCTTGCGCATTGCGGTTAAGCGTGGTTAATGGAATGGGATAAACCGTATAATTTTTCAGGCTACCATCTTCTAGCGGGTTACTATCGTAGCCAGCCTTTTGCAAGTTGGGGCGGGTGAAAGCGTCTTGATCAACAATAATAACCGCGCCCGGTTTCAAATCTTTGAGATTAGCCGCCAGCGCAGCCGGGTTCATCGCTACGAGTACATCGGGCGTATCGCCGGGCGTGTAAATATCTTTGCTGGATAAATGCACCTGAAAGCCAGAAACACCGGCCAATGTGCCCGCTGGTGCGCGGATTTCTGCCGGATAGTCGGGCAGGGTGCTAATATCGTTGCCAAACACGGCGGAAGCATTGGTGAATTGTGTGCCGGTTAATTGCATACCGTCGCCAGAATCGCCGGCGAAGCGGATAACAACCTCTTCAACTTCTTCATATACAGGGGTGGTGGACATAGGAAAACCTCTTGCCAATAAAATCTGTCTGGGTTAATTCTGCCGCCGCTTCCATTAATTTACTAGTCCAAATGAGCTTGACTAGCCTATCATAAAAGCGGTTTTTGCGCTCAAAAAAGGGTGCGCATCACGTTGGTTTTTATGAGTTTTTTACAGATTGCTAATTACCCGCCGTATGGTGCATCTGCATAGTTGTCAGGGTCTGGGGGTAAATTGTAAACGGTATCGCCATAATGGTCAGAGAGATAGTTCAAAATACTGAAGTGTGTTAGATTGCCGATGATGTTGCCATTTTCTTGGACAATCGGCACATTGCGAAAACGCCCCTCTTCCATCATACGCAGCGCTTCGCCGGTGGTAGCATTTGGCCGTAGCGTTTTGGGGTTGGGCGTCATAATCTCGGTGACTGGTTTATCCCACACCTCAGGATGGGCAACCACTTTTTGCAATATATCGCGGTCGGTGACAATTCCGACCAGCCGCGTGCGCTCGCCTACGACAAAGGCACAGGCGCGCTCCATATCGCTCATCCGCTCCACAGTGTCGCGCACGCTGGTATCCGTCGTCACGAGGATATACTCGCGCAAATCAAGCCTTCGTACCGGTTCTGCCAATAATTGTTTCTCTACTGAATGCGCCATAGTGCTTTCCCTTTCGGCAAATTTCCTGCCCGGTCTTGTTTGAATATCTATGCAATTGTAGCCAGTCGTCCGAATTGAATACCAAACGACAGTATAATCATTGTACACTTGCCACAATGGTAGAGACAACCATTAGCATTGAGAGTTGCGCATCCAATTCAGTTGAAATCAGTCTGTCACTTTAAGCATGTCGCGCTTCTTTTTTAGGTGATTACACAGTTTGCCCTTGCCTGATGAACATCATTGACCGCGCCAATAGACTTACATTCCCCCGCTTGTCTTGGATGGCCACGCTGTTGGGACTGGCGTTATTGGCGCTTTTCACCCTTTGGCAGCGCCCGCCTTATGAGGGCTGGCACTATGGGCGTGGGGAAGTTATCGATATATCGTTTCATGCGCAGTTCATCGTGTTTGTTATGGGCATCATCGCGCTTGCTTGGGGAATGGCGGGCGCGCCTTTTGTGCTTCCGCGCCGCCCATCAACGGAGGTGTGGGCGGTTGGTGGTGTGGTGCTATTGGCGTTTGCGCTGCGCCTTGTTGGGGCGGGCGAGACGATTCGGGTGCTTGTCGATGAACTGAACACCATTGCTGAAGTGCGCGCGTTACAGCAGACGCCCGATATAAAACTGCTGTGGCCAATGACCGGCATTTCCCCCTTCCCTTGGTTTTTCGCCTATTGGCAATATAGTGGCGTCCAGCTTTTGGGGCATAATCT
>DAOTWU010000204.1:0-3579 GCA_034435735.1 Anaerolineae bacterium
AACATCCGCACGGTCACTCATGAAGGTTCTGATGACTATCAATCTATGCGAGAAGCCTTGACACGGCGCTTTAATCGCTGGAAAGACGCCGTAGAAACTGATGCCATCGATGCGCCAAACGGCCAAGACCGTAGCGAAACATGGAGATTATTGCCGGATTTACTGCTTATCGATGGCGGGAAGGGGCAGCTTAATGTGGCGGTTGAGGTGTTAGAGGCGTTTGGCCTGCGGGAACGTGTGCCAGTGGCTTCTTTAGCCAAACAGTTTGAAGAAATTTATCTACCAGAGCAAAATGCTCCGATTATCTTGCCACGAACCAGCCAAGCGCTTTATCTCGTCCAGCGGGTGCGGGATGAGGCGCACCGCTTCGCCATCACCTCACATCGCAAACGGCGTGACAGAATGGGACTGGCCAGCAAACTAGAGATGATACCAGGCATTGGTCCTAAGCGACGCAAAGCATTGCTCCAACATTTTGAGTTTTCAATAGAGCGGATAAAAAACGCCACAATTGAAGAGCTATGCGCTGTCAATGGCATTAATGAGGCCATTGCGGAGACTATTCTGGAGGAGCTACAGGGATAAGGGGCATAGTTGGTTATGCCCCTTTTTCGTTTAATGTGATGCCAAGGGGTAAGCCGCTAATGCCTGGCGACGCACTTCGCGAAACTGGTCATAGTGACCAACTTCATGTAAAAGGCCAAAGAGGAACATCGCAGGCGCGTTGAGTTTGCCTACTTTTGCTTCCCACTCTTTAGAAATTTTGCGATAGACATCTAAATGGGGACTATTCGGCCAAGCATCTAAGAAGGCCAAGCGCATACGGCGACTCTCTTCTAGGCGCTCTAGGCATTGTTCGACTGTTGTATATTCGCGCCATGGCGGCTCATAGCGGCTGCGTAACTTCACCTCTATGCCACGCGCCAGGGTTGCGCTCATTGCCGCGCCCTCTTCGCTACTCGCTGTCACATGCAAAACTAAATGCGCCAAATTCCAACCAAGCTGTTCTTCACCGTCAACAGCATAAGGGTCATGTGCATGGGGGTCTACGGGTTCAAATGTCACGTGTGCATCAGTGAGACCATCTAAAAAACTCTTGAGCATATCAATGCTGGCATTGGTCAATGCGCGCAAATCATCAATGGTGACATGACGAGCAAAATCAATGTACAGCACTTCACCATCAAGCAAGGGTTGCAAATCACTTAGTTCTAGCGGCATTGTAGACTCCATATTTGTTAATCATGCTTAGCATTCATAGCGCAGATAGCTTCTGGGCGGCAATTCTTACCACATCCTGCCCAAAAGAAGCAAAACTTGTTGGCGCGTGATAAAGTGAATGGTAAACTAGTGCGAACTCTGATAATCAAAAGTGCATTCGATTAATTTAGGGCGAGGATAGAGATTCATGCTAACACCGGTTGAAAAAGTCCTATTTTTAGCTTTAGTTTTGCTCACGTTAGGCGCAGCTTATCAAGGATTTCGCGAAGTCTATCTGATTATCAATCGCGGGCAGGGTAAGCTGCATTTTGACAAGTTGCCAGCACGTTTGTGGCGTGCCCTAGTCGTTTATATTGCACAGCCAACAACCTTGCGCGCCCGTCGACTAACTAGCCTATTTCACTTAGGCGTTGTCTGGGGCTTCACTTTTTACTTTCTGGTCAATCTAGGAGATACGCTCAACGGTCTTATTCCCAATTACACATTTTTAGAGGGTTCGGGCATCATCTTCGAGCTTTACAAGCTCATCGGCGATGTGCTGAGTGTTGTGGTGTTGGTTGGCATCGTCTACTTCATCATACGGCGCATCTACCTGCCGAATAAAAAAGAGCTGGAATATCATGATAATGTCCTGCTCCACCCTAAAGTAAAAGAAGGGCGCATCTTCACTGACTCGATGATTGTGGCATTTTTCATCCTGTTCCACGTTGGGGCACGCTTTTTAGGAGAAGCCGCAGCCGTGGCACAGCATGGGCCAGATTTAGCCATGCCATTCGCTACGTTGGTCTCGCCGCTATTTGGCGGGATGGATGAGCAGGGGTTAATCCTCGCACGTCATATTTTCTGGTGGGTTGCGCTTGGCGGTATTTTCCTGTTCCTACCCTATTTCCCTTATACCAAACACTTCCACCTGATGATTGCGCCACTTAACTTTTTAACAAGACCAGAGCGCACATCTTTGGGCGAGCTTGAGCCGCTGGATTTCGAAGATGAGTCCATTGAGCAGTTTGGCGCGAACAAGCTGGAAGACTTGAGCAAAACTCAAATTATGGACGCCTTTGCCTGCATTATGTGTAACCGTTGCCAAGATGTCTGTCCAGCATACACAACAGGCAAGGAACTTTCGCCATCTGCATTAGAAGTGAACAAACGATACTTCATCAAAGACCATATGCACGCACTGGCCACTGGGGAAGAATCACCCGAACCGCTTATAGGTACGGTCATCAGCCACTCGGCAGTTTGGGCATGTACCTCATGTGGGGCATGTGTGGATATTTGCCCAGTGGGCAACGAACCGATGTTTGACATTTTCGACATTCGGCGTGATGCAGTGCTGGTTCAGGGCGATTTCCCCGCAGAGCTTCAAGGCGCATTCAATGGTATGGAACGGCAAGGCAATCCGTGGCAAATCAGTGAAAGCCGTACCGCATGGGCAGAAGGCCTCAATGTCCCCACTGTGGAAGAAAACCCCGATTTTGACGTGCTTTACTGGACAGGATGCGCTGTCAGCTATGACCCACGCGCACAAGAAACTGCCCGTGCATTGGTGAAAGTGCTACAAGCAGCAGGCGTGAACTTCGCCATTTTGGGCGATGCAGAGAGCTGCACTGGCGATGTAGCGCGACGTGGTGGCAATGAATACCTGTACTATGAAATGGCTTCCGCCAATGTTGAAACGCTGAACGAAGTCAATCCGAAGCGAATTGTTGTCACCTGTCCGCACTGCTTCCACAACTTGGGAAAAGAATACCACCAGTTCGGCGGTCATTACGAAGTTGTGCACCATACTGAACTGATTGAAGAACTCATTGCACAGGGGCGCTTACCACAAGAAGCCAGCGCCAAGCGCATGAGTAACGTCACATTCCATGACCCCTGCTATCTGGGGCGGCATAATGATGTAGTGGAAGAGCCGCGGAATGTCCTTCAGAGCATCGGGGCATCTGTCGTTGAAATGCCACGACACGGGCGTAAATCCTTCTGCTGTGGTGCTGGTGGTGCGCAATTCTGGAAAGAAGAGGAAGAAGGCGAAGCGAGAGTTAATATCGAGCGCTACAAAGAAGCGCAAGAAACTGGCGCGGACACACTCGCCGTTGGTTGCCCCTTCTGTATGCGTATGTTCGTTGATGCCAAAGGCGAAATACCAGAAGGGCCAGAGGTAAAAGACATTGTGGAAATCATCGCCGAGCGCCTGCCACAAGCAGCAGAGACAGCTGGCGATTAACTGAAGCTCAAACACATTTAGGGCGCCCAATTACAAGTGGCGCCCTTTTTCATTTACCATAGATAGGGGATTAGTCGCTTAGTGCGCTGGCGATAATCAGCGAACTCTGGATAGCGGGATAACGAGCGGTC
>DAOTWU010000205.1:0-12733 GCA_034435735.1 Anaerolineae bacterium
TTTGAACAAGGTACTCTTCGTCAGTGCGGAGGCTGCACCTTTCGCCAAAGTTGGCGGCATGGCAGATGTCGTTGGCTCGCTACCGCAAGCATTGCGGTCGCAAGGTTGCGATACTAGAGTGGTAATGCCGGGATATGGCTTTATCCCCCATGAACTTCACAACATTCGTCCATTATTCACGTTTGAATTCACCCACCGTCAAGGACGCTCAACCATCAAGGTATTCACCACAGAACATGAAGGTGTGCCCTTCTATTTTCTTCAAGGGTGGCCATATTTTGGAGAAGACAGTTCCGTTTATACAGAATGGAACTGGGATGTGCCGAGATTCATCTTCTTCAATCAAGCTGTTATGGCATTTATGGCAGAACTACGCGAACGAGAGGCATGGTTTCCCGATATTGTGCATGTTCATGATTGGCACACTGGGATTTTGCCATTCTTGATTGAGGAAAACCGCTGGCGTAGCGGTTGGGGACAAATTGGCACAGTGTTGAGCATCCATAATATCGCCTATCAAGGGGAGCATATTGGCGGCTTTTTATGGCAGGCTGGCATTCCCACTCGTCGTAAACCCGAATTGATCTTCCAAAATTTGACTGATAACGCTTTGGCGATTGCAATTGCTTATTCAGATATGGTTACAACGGTCAGCCCGCGCTATGCCATCGAGATACAATATCCAGCAATGGGCTATGGGCTAGATGGTCTGATACGCACCCGCAATCAAGATGTCTATGGCATCCTTAACGGGCTGGATATGGAGAAGTGGAATCCCGACACTGATAAGGCACTTATCTCTAATTACAATGCGGAGAATTTCCCCACGAAACGCCCGCCAAACAAAAAACATCTACAGGCATATGCCCAATTACCAGTGCGGGAAGAAACGCCAATCATCGGGATGGTATCGCGGTTGGTCTGGCAAAAAGGTATAGACCTTGCCGTTCCAGCATTGCGCTGGTTGCTGACGGATACTGATGTGCAATTTATCGTGCTCGGTACGGGCGAGGCTGAATTAGAGCATGAACTTTGGCGATTGAGTAAAGACTTTAGCTGGAAAGCGCGGGCTTTTCTGCAATATGATGCAGCAGTTGCCCAACATATTTATGCCGGGTGTGATATTTTCCTGATGCCTAGCCATTTTGAGCCTTGTGGCATTGGGCAAATGATTGCTATGCGTTATGGGGCATTGCCCCTAGTACGAGAAACTGGTGGATTGGCGGATACAGTCATTAATTACGATAATGAAGATGCCCAAATAGGCACAGGTTTCACCTTCCTCTGGGAGACACCAGATGCCATATTAGGCACAATGCGCTGGGCGATTGATACCTATCACAAACGCAAACAAGCCTGGCAACGGATGCAAAAACGCGGCATGACAACAGACTTCAGCTGGGAAAAAAGCGCCAGCGCATACATGGATGTTTATGAAAAAGCGCTTCAGAAGCATCTATCGAACTAAAATTATAGAGACCTTATCGTGAACATGCGGCTAATAAAGAGGAGATGAACGGTGAGAGTAAAAGCGATTATTTTAGCGGGCGGCGCGGGCACACGGTTAGCTGTTTTGACCATTAAACGGGCGAAGCCAGCAGTGCCTTTTGCAGGAAAATACCGGATTATAGATTTTGCTTTAAGCAATTGTGTGAACTCAAATATTTTTGATGTGCTTGTTTTAACCCAATATCGTCCGCATAGTTTGAATGACCATATCGGCAAAGGCCGCCCCTGGGATTTAGACCGTACATTTACTGGTGGTGTGCAACTTCTCCAGCCATACAAAGGGCACTACGATACCGATTGGTATCGCGGCACGGCGGATGCTGTCGCCCAAAATATGAACTTCATCCGTCATGGCCGCCCAGAATATGTACTCATCTTATCTGGTGACCACATTTATCAGATGGACTATGATGTGCTGGTGCAGTTCCACCGTGAAAAACGCGCCGCCTGCACCGTATGCACCATTCGCGTGCCTATGGATGAAGCCAGCCGTTTTGGCATCCTCGATGTTGATGAGAACTACCGAGTTAAAGATTTTATTGAAAAGCCAGCTAATCCACCGGGGAACTTGGCAAGCATGGGCGTGTATGTGTTTAATTACAACGTTCTTGAAGACCTGATGCACCAAGACCAAGAAGACCCTAATTCCGAGCACGATTTTGGCAAAAACATTATCCCGGCTATGATTGAGCAGGGTTATCCCGTTTATGCCTATCCCTATGGTGGATATTGGATTGATGTGGGCACAATTGATGCTTATTGGGAAGCCCACATGGACTTATTAGCAACACCTCCAGCGCTCAACCTCAATGACCGCACATGGGTTATTCATACGCGCAGCGAAGAACGCCCGCCCGTACGTGTTGATAGCACAGCAACAGTGACCAACAGCATGCTCACCGATGGTACAGTCATTGCCGAAGGCGCAACGGTGGAGCGCTCCATCTTATCTCCAGGTGTTTATGTTGGGCCGGGCGCGGTTGTGCGCGAATCAGTCATTTTGAATGACGCCTATATTGAAGCGGGGGCGGTCGTAGAGCGTTGCATCCTCGATAAAATCACGGTCATTGGTCACAACGCTCGTGTGGGCAGTATTCAAGATGTCGGCGAGCTAGGGATAACCTGTATAGGGAAAAACGCACACATTCCCGCTGGTTGGACAATTGGGCGGAGCTGTATCTTAGGCACAGATGTACGTGAAGAAGATTTTGAAAAATACGACAATAAAACTGTGCCAGATGGCGAGATGATTGGTTACCAATCACGCCGTTAATCATTAAATTGAAGCTAGCAAAACGGCCTTCACCAAGAACATGAAGGCCGTTTCTATTTCTCGCTTAAGTAATCACCACAGAGTTATCGCCACTAAAGGGATTGGGCACGTATTTATCTGCTTCCCAGTCATTATGCCATTCTGTGCCATTGACGAGATAGCGGAACTGCCATTCCCGCCCTGTTTCCAAAGTGAGTTCGACTTTGAAACGGCCATCTTTGAGCGGTTCCATTGGTGTTGCCGTTTCATCCCAATTATTAAAATCGCCAACAAGATACACGGTCTCTGCCTCAATCGCAGCCGGTGTATAAAAGGTGACTTTGCACAACGGCTTGCTTTTCAGGAACCGTTTTTTCAACATGGAATTACTCCAGTCCTTGCTTGACAAATAAGACACGCCGTCATTGTAGCATAATCAAAAGCGGAGAATAGATAAAAAGTATCATGAAAGCCTTGTGCATAATCACCAGAAGTGGGTGCAATGTGTCTATAAAATCAGGTTTTTAACAATACAAGACTTGCCAGTTACCAGAAACACGTTATCCTAAAGGGCGTTGGGCAATAAAAATTGCTCCAAGAAATGCGAAAAGGAAACGTTGTTTATCGCATAAGTTAATCGTTTAAGCCATACAATCGCCTACGTTATAGGCGATTTTCAGGAGTGAAACCCATGGTAAAACCTGTTGCGAGTGTGCATATCACACCATCCTTGCCAAAGCCCATCGAACGGCTCGAAGAGCTGGCATACAATATGCGCTGGGCATGGGACCACGAAACAATCGACCTTTTTCGACGTTTAGACCCTGAACTTTGGGAAACAACTTATCATAATCCCGTGTGGATGCTGGGGCTAGTCAGCCAAGAACGGCTAGACAATGTGACGAAAGACCCGGCGTTCATGGCGCACTATGAGCGTGTGCTCAGCGCTTTTGATGAATATATGAATGCTGAAAACACTTGGTATAACCAGCATTATCAAGGGGATAAACACCCTATCATCGCCTATTTCTCTATGGAATTTGGTATCACCGAGAGCTTGCAAAATTACTCAGGCGGTCTCGGTATATTAAGTGGCGACCACGTCAAAAGTGCTAGTGACCTCGGCATTCCTCTCGTTGGGGTTGGCCTACTATACCAAGAGGGCTATTTCCAACAATATCTCAATGCCGATGGTTGGCAACAAGAATCCTACCCCATCAATGATTGGGCAAACTTGCCGGTAGAACTACAACGGGATGCGGATGGCAAGCCGATTAAAATAAGTGTCCCCCTGCCCGGTAGAGAGCTGTATGCCGTTATCTGGAAAGTGCAGGTAGGTCGTGTACCGGTATTCTTGTTAGATACCAATATCCCTGACAACCCAAAACCGGAAGACCGTGATTTAACTGACCGCCTTTATGGCGGAGACCGTCGCACACGCATTCGCCAAGAAATCCTGATGGGCATTGGCGGCATTCGTGCCTTAGATGCGCTGGGGCTGCGTCCCGATGTATGCCACATGAACGAGGGGCACTCAGCATTCCTGCTACTAGAGCGCATTCGCCAATTAATGCATGAAAAGGGATTGAGCTTCAAAGAAGCGCAAACCATTGTCAAAGCCAGCACTGTTTTCACCCTACATACTCCAGTTCCCGCAGGTCTGGAGCGATTTGGGTTTGATTTAATTGATGAACACTTCACTGATTATATGCGAGAGGTAGGCATCACCCGTGAAGAGTTCATCGACCTTGGGCGGGAAAATATGGGGGATTATGAACTTTTCTCCATGTCGGTGATGGCGCTCAAACTTTCATCTGGCGCTAACGGCGTAGCCAAGCTACATGGCGAAGTTTCCCGCAATATGTGGCAATGGCTCTTCCCCAATGTGCCCGAACATGAAATCCCGATTGGCTCGGTCACAAACGGCATTCATGTACAAACATGGACTAGTGACGAGATGGGACGCTTGTTTGACCGCTACCTCAACCCCGCCTGGCGCACGGAAGATTGGCGTGATGACGTTTGGTCTGGCATCGAGGAAATCCCCGATGAAGAGCTATGGCGCACCCATGTACGGCGGCGCGAACGTCTGGTGACTTTCGTCCGCAAACGTCTGCGGCAACAATTAGAGCGTCGTGGTGCATCGCCTTCACAGTTAGAAGCTGCGGAAGAAGCATTAAACCCAGAAGCGCTAACTATTGGCTTTGCACGCCGTTTCGCTACATATAAGCGAGCGACATTGCTCTTCAGGGATATTGAACGTCTGCGCCGCATTTTGAACGACGCTGATCGTCCAGTGCAAATTATTTTCGCTGGCAAAGCACACCCACATGATACCGAAGGGAAAGAACTCATTCGCCAAATTGTTCAACTCTCCCAAACTGAAGAGTTCCGCCATTCGCTGGTATTCATAGAAAACTACGACATGAATGTGGCGCGCTATATGGTGCAAGGTGTAGATGTCTGGCTGAACAATCCACGCCGCCCCAAAGAAGCGAGTGGCACCAGCGGTATGAAGGTCATTTATAACGGTGGCTTGAATTGCAGCATTCTCGATGGCTGGTGGGCGGAGGCATATAGCCCTGAAGTTGGCTGGGCCATTGGCAATGGTGAACAGTATGAAGAGCCTGAATGGGAGCATCAGGACTATATAGAAAGCCACGCACTCTATAATTTACTAGAGCACGATATTGTGCCGCTCTTCTACCATCGTGACCGTAACGGCCTATCCCGCGAATGGATTGCTAAAGTCAAAGCGTCCTTGCGCACCCTAGCGCCATACTTCAGCACACACCGTATGGTGCAAGAGTATATGAATGATTACTACTGGCCAACATTTGAGCGCATCTATGAGATGACCGTACCTGACTTTGAAAAAGCGTTAACCTTCAACGCTTGGCAAGAGCGTATTGAAGCGCAATGGTCTCAAATCAAAGTCAAAGAAGTGATCGTTCCAGCAGAAGAAGTGCCAGTAGGAAGCGAACTCACAGTTGACGCAATTGTTGATTTAGGCGCACTGCGTCCAGAAGATGTACGCGTACAGCTTTACTACGGCACATTAGACCGCCATGCTGAAATTGAACAAGGCGAAGCCATTGATATGGAGCCAATCAGCATGGAAGACGGCTTATATACCTATCGTGCCACAATCCGCTGCACAACCAGCGGCAATCAAGGTGTTTCGGTGCGAGTTGTGCCCTATCACCCATATTTGCACACCTCATTCCAGCCGGGTTTGATTACTTGGGCATAGGCAAGAGGTAGACAACAAAAAACGGGCGACCTGTATGCGGTTGCCCGTTTTTGCTTTCAGAGAATTTCATCTAATCGCGTAGCAAGCGGGGTAAATCGCGCAGCTTAAACGGATTGCCAGAGAGCAAGGTTTGCACACGGAAGAAGCGCCCCGCTAACCACATCATCCCCAAAGCACCCACGGCTAAGAGGGCAATACTGAGGATAATTTCCAGTGGCCCAACCGCCCCCAACGTCAAGCGCATAATCATGGAAAGTGGCGAGGTTAATGGGAAGTAGCTGAATATCTGCACCATGATATGGTTGGGCTGATTGATGAATAGCTCAAAGAAGTAGAAAGGCAAAATTGACGGTAGGACGAAGATAGTCACATACTGTGGCCCTTCTTGCATTGATGAGCTAATCGCCCCAATCATCCCAAATATGGCTGCGAAGAGCAAATACCCCAGAACAAAGTAAACTATCATCATCGGCAGCATCTCTACTGGGAAGGCGATGCTAGGCAGTATGGTAAGCGCAAATGCGGGCAAGCGTAAGGCGACTTGCAGCAGGAAAAACATTGAAGCGACCCAAACCACTACCTGCACAATACCCACAATGCTCAGGGCAAATATCTTCCCCATCAGTAGTTCAACGGGGCGCATGGTTGAAATGAGTATCTCAATCAGGCGGTTTTCTTTTTCTTCAATGACCGTTTGCATGAGATACGCATTGGTCATGAAAACGCTGGTGATGAAAACAATGGTGAAAGCATAGATAGCTATAAAATCAGCATCTTCATTCTGTGCCTCTCCACGCTGAATATTGACTTCTTCCTGTACAGAGGGTTGGCGCAAACGAAAAGCCACATCAGGCGGCAAATCCTCTGCTAAAGTGGCATAAAATAGCTGCTCCACCACCCCAGGAGCCATACGGGAGAAATCAAAAGTTGGCACATATTCTGTGACGTTGCCTGTCTCCAGAAAATCAGGCGCGATGACGAAAAGGGCATCTATCTCACCATTTTCTAAATCAGCTTTACCAGCATCTACATCATTGTAAGGGATGAAGTAGCTCGAAAGCGCTTCCGGCAATTCTGCAAATAATCCGGATTGATCGACATAACCAGCGACGCTAATGCCGCGGAAGTCAAATTCTGGCACGCTAGTATCATCATTGTTGTCAGCAATAATAAACTGGTAGCCTAATAGCAGCACAAGGGCAATAGCTGGTATGCCAAAGGTGGCAAACAAATACCCTTTACGCAGTAAATTGCGGCGCAGCTCAAAAAATATGACTTGAAACATACGACGGGTCATTGCACCACCTCTTTCGTTTTACGTTTCCCATTGCCGTTTGTTGTCACGCCAATTTCCAGTTTACCTAACATCGCACGGAAAATATCGCTGATGCGTGGGCGAGAGCCATATAGCAGAATAGCCCAGCGGAATACACGTGCTGATAGCCACGTGATAAACACGGTTGCTACAACCAATAGCGCATAACTCAAAAGCAATTGTTCAAACGGCAATGTGCCGAAGCTCATACGCATAATCGCCGCAATGGGCGCTGTAATAGGCACAAGAGTCAATATCACTGGCAAAGCGCCATTCGGATTGGTCATAAACTCCATAATGAGGAAGTAAGGTATGACCATGATTAATGACAGGATACCAGCATATTGACGGCTCTCTTGCTCCGATTCAGAGACCGCCCCTATTCCCGCCATAACACTCGCCAGCAAGAAGTAACTCAGGATGAAGTAAATCACCATAATCACCAACATATCAGGCTGGATGGTTATATCAGCGAAGAACTCCACGCCAACACCTGAACCAATGCTTAAGACAGCCAATCCAGCCACAACCCAGACAAGTAATTGGGTTAATCCTAATAAGCCTAATCCAACCATTTTGCCGACTAGTAGTTGGAAAGGTGTCACACTGGTGATAAGCAGTTCAATGATGCGGTTTGTCTTTTCCTCAACAACCCCCGCCATCAGGAAGCTGCCTG
Organism: Anaerolineae bacterium; assembly: GCA_034435735.1. Classification (GTDB taxonomy): domain Bacteria; phylum Chloroflexota; class Anaerolineae; order Aggregatilineales; family Phototrophicaceae; genus S146-30. Next base: position 8,006 of record DAOTWU010000205.1, read on the forward strand.
AAATTTGAACCCCCATCATGAAAATCATGAGGAAAATCACAGGCAGCATAAAAGCCGCAAGGAAAACGCTACTACCAGATGCTTCTCGGCCTGTATCCATGATGAAGTAAGTGATATTCACTGGATCGGCAAAACGTTCTGTCGGAATGTCCGATGGCAGAGAAAGCGACAGCCGTAAATTTGCTAGCAAGTAGGCATCTATAGCATCCGATAGTTCTTTCGATGCAGAGCCTGGTGAATATATAGTGACCTTTCCCGTTGTCAAATAGTCTTCAGAGACAACGAAATACGCGCCAATCTCTTCAGCATCTAGCGCCTCCTGTGCCTGCGTTTCATCAGCGAACGCAAGGAAAACATCGGGCTTTTCTATTGCTTCAGCTAAAACGCCGGAATAATCAACATAGCCGACGCTGCCCAAATCTTCTAATGTTGTTTCTGCCGCTGCCTGAAGCGCAAAAATAATGACCATCAATACAATGACAATGAGAGGCACGCCGAAAGCAGCGAAAAGAAAGCCTTTGCGCTTCAAGTTAGACCAATATTCGTGTTTGGCGATTTGAATTATTTTGTTCATCGCATCGCCTCCTCAAAGGTTTGTTGAGCGTTCTCAACGTAATCATCACCGCCGACAACCCGCACGAAAATTTCATCTAAGCTGGGTATCGCACGTTCGAAACGGGTGATGCTGTAAGCATCATTTTGAGCAATGGCAGCCAACACATCATCTACCTGAACATCTGGCTTCAGATAGAGCTTTATACCAGCGCGGCCATTACTTTTCACTGAAGCCACGCCAGGCAAAGCCGCCCAATCACCTTCCCCATCAACAATGATGGCGTGTTCGGCATATTGCGCCCGTATATCATTGACGCCGCCATAAAGCTTTTGTTGGCCTTTATCAATCATGAGCATTCTATCGGCTAGTTCTTCCACTTGATTCATTTGGTGGGTGCTCATGACAATCGCCACGCCTTGATTGCGCATTCTCAAAAGCAAATCACGAATAACAAGACGGTTCAGCGGGTCTAAGCCAGAGAATGGCTCGTCAATAATGATGAGTTCAGGGTTATGCATCACGGTCACAGCGAATTGAACTTTCTGTTGCATACCCTTGCTTAACTCTTGCACTTTACTATTGGCGTGGTCAGGGAGGTCTAACTCCTCTAAAAGCGCTAAGGCTCGGCGACGCGCTTCTGAAGCACGCATACCCTTCAATGTACCGAGGTAGACCATCATATCGATAACGCGGATATTGCGGTATAGGCCTCGCTCTTCAGGCAAGTAGCCAATTCGGTCTTTTTTCTTTTCAGTAATGGGGCCACCCAATACGGCAATTTGACCACTATTGGGGCGCAAAATATCTAATATCATGCGGATAGTGGTGCTTTTACCAGCGCCATTTGGGCCAAGTAGTGCGAAAATCTCTCCGCCATAAACATCGAAACTTAGTTCATCAACAGCAAGAAAGTCTCCAAAGCGTTTGGTTACTTTATCAACACTGATCGCAACCGACGACATTGTTCCCACCTCGTTTCTATTATTTGGCAATTGAGACAATTATAAGTCATGAGAATTAGGCTATCACCCCCTACAAATTGGGGGAGTATGAGAGCTTAGAGAGAAGCGGTTCGTGATGGTTGGCTTCATAGCTTAACAAGCAACACCCCCATATGCTATTATAAATGCGGAAACGAGCAATGAAATGTCTCAAAAAACATTGTTAAAGATAGGTTGCGCGGGTAAAAACTATAGTGGTAAACTGAATCTGGGTACTAAATTTCAATATCTTAAGCGTTATCATGGTATAAAGCAGGTATGATGATACTAGGTAACAATGTTTAGGGGCACCATTGAAAGCAAACGGTAAAGTTATCATGGTTTTATACTCAAACGCGCGAAAGCCGCGCTCACATCAGAACGCAGAAAGGAGGCAAGCGCGTTTGCTCACGCTGAGTGGGTGCTAGCGCTGGTTTCTATGACAAAGAACATCCTAGTAGTTGATGATGAAATAGGCGCTCTGACCTTAATCGGTATCATGCTAGAACGCGGCGGATTCCAGGTATTAAAGGCGAAAGATGCGGAATCAGCCTTAGCCGTATTAGAGGAGCAAACTCCAGATTTAATTATTCTGGACGTTATGATGCCCGGTAAAGCTGATGGTATAGATTTATGTGCTATGATTCGCAAACGTGCAGAAACGGCAGAAACACCTATTCTCATTCTCTCTGCACGCGGTGATGCCGAAAGTGTTATGCGGGGCATGGAAGCTGGCGCTAATGACTACTTGCCTAAACCTATTCTGCACCATGACCTAGTGGCCAAAGTTCGCTCTATGCTTGCGGAAACGCCAGAACATTAAGGTTCAACCCTATAACAAATGAACAGCCAGCAACTCACCACTTTTAAGTGTGGTTTGTTTTGCATATAGAAAGGCCGCCTAAATCGCTGAGCGGCCATTTATTTTTATCCACCATACAAAACACGGTAAATACTATAGAAGCTATATATCCCCTGTACGTACCCGCGCGTAGAGTCAATGGTGATTGTTGTGATAAAAGCGTCAGGATCATCGCCAGCAATAGATAGCCATTGAGATGCGCGGCCAGGGCCAGCATTATATGCCGACAATGCCGCAGGCACATTACCATCAAAGAGCTGTAATTGCTCTTGTAGATAATAAGCCCCGAACTCAATGGCCGCGTAAGGGCGGAATAAATCGCTGTGCTGGTAATCAGGCCAGTTCAGTTGTTCCGCAATATAATCTCCAGTAGAGGGGATAACCTGCATTAAGCCTTTTTCACCGGCGGCAGCCGTCGCATAAGCATCAAACAAGCTCTCGCGGCGAATCAGGGATAGCACCAACAACGGGTCCGTTCCCCAGCGTGCTTGAATATCCAGAATAACATCTAAATAGTAAGCGGGATAGCGCATACGAGCAATATAAGGTGGCGCTTGTAAAGTAGTGACACCTGCAATTTTTATGACATCTGCCGCCGCAACAATTGACGGCATATAGGCGCCGATACTACGGAAGTAAATAGCCAACTGATAAGCTGAAAGTGCATCATTTTGCTCGCGCAAGTTATCCAGCAATGTGGTGAATTCTTCTTCCGCATCGCCATAGGCGCCGACTGCCCAAAGCTCTCGCCCGCGTACAAGGTGCGGGTCAGACTCTAATTGTGGCGAAAGCGCCCAAAGCGCCCCTTCTTGTTGGATGCCAAATGTGGCGCGTAGCCAATCCTCTGCCTGCTGCAACTCCGCTGCTTCATCAAATTGAAAGCGATAATTTGCAGGGGGCTGGAACGGTTGAACACCGTTGCGAATATCTGCGGCACGAGCAGCATAATAGCTTTCAGGCGCGGCTTGAATTGCACTGGCAAAAGCGCTATCTGCCGTGGCACTATCGCCCCGCAGCATGGCCAAACGCCCCACCCAGAAATAGGCAGCCGCTTGGTCTTCGCCGATAGTATTAGCCGCCAAACGCGCATAGAGATATTCTGCAACGGCAGGGAAACCACCACTATAGGCAGCAGATGCGGCAATGAATAAGCCACTGTTCGCTTGCTCCGTTGTGGGATAGGCATCTGCTAAACGGAGAAAAACTTCGCGGGATGTTTCGCTATCTCCTTGTGTGCTGTAAAGATAGCCAGCACGCCATAACGCCTCCGCGGCTTGTGGCAGGTAGCCATAGTTATCAGCGATAAACGTATAGTGGCGAATGGCACTAGGAATATCTCCCGACAGGAAGTAAGTGCGACCTTGTTCTAACAAGGCCTCACCAAAAAGCGCATCCAACGGGAATTGTTCAATAATCGTCTGGAAAGCAACTAAGGCCGCAGAGAAATTACCGATTTCTCGATAGGCACGACCGAGTAAGAGGTACATGCGTGGAGGAATAGCTGCTGCTTGATACTGGGTTGTATAAGCATTAAATGCGTTGATGGCCGTTTGATAATCTCCATAAACAAATGCCACCTGCCCTCGCCGATAATCATCCAAATCTACGCCATGTTGTTCCAATATTTGCATAGCCAAATAAGCCGATGCTGTTTCGCTATAATCATTAAAAACGCGGGCAGCACGCGCCAACCCATTTTCTGTATCACCACCATCTAATAATGTTTGGGCGGCCTCTAGCTCAATGCTGGCGCGATATGGTGCATTTTTAGCCACGGCAAGAATAGCTTCATACTGAGCAATAGCCTGTGTATATAAGCCCGCAGAGCGTAATATTTGGGCGACTTTTTCACGCAAGATAAGCTGGGGCACAAGACTGCGGTTAGCCGCCAAAGCGCGGTCATAATCTTGCAATGCAGCATCAAACTGTCCCAGCGCTAAACGGGCATCAGCAATACGCTCATAGACATAACTATCAATAAGCCCAGAACGTAAAGAGAGATACTGTTGAAAATCGGCAATTGCTTCATTCCAGCTAGAGAGACCAAGATAAGCATCGCCGCGTAAGAAATAAGCCCACGCTACGCGGCCATCAGAGGGAAATTGTTGGATAAATGCCGTTAAAGCAGTAACTGCTTCTCCAAATAACCCCTCGCGCAAAGCCGCTTGCCCTAAGCCAAAAGCAGCCGCTGCGCGTGCCGTTAGCGGGGCGGCCTCTCCTTGCGCCAATACTTGCTGGTAAAGCGCCACCGCGTTTTCATAGCGCCCATTCAACATATCGCGTTCCGCCTGTTGTAAAGCAGTGTTGGCATCAATCGACGGGGTCGGAGG
>DAOTWU010000206.1:0-11173 GCA_034435735.1 Anaerolineae bacterium
GCCACCAGCCACCACTAAAACTGCACTTGCGCGCCCACGCCAGCGATACAGCGGACAACTTGCGCGGTACGGCGGGCTTTGGCTTCTGGAATCACCCTTTCGCCCCTAATGAACGCGGCTGGCGTTTGCCTGCCGCCGTGTGGTTCTTCTTCTCCGCCCCGCCCAGCAATATGCCCTTAGCGCTCAATGTGCGCGGCTATGGCTGGAAGGCCGCCACATTCGACGCGCGCCGCTCGCTCTTCTATAGCCTATTGCCGCTCGCCCCCTTAGGTGTTCTGTTAATGCGTGCACAGCGGCTCTACCACCGTTTGTGGCCAATTGGCCAGCGAGCACTGGGGGTACATGAGGCGCTTTTGCCATCCCACTATCTGGCCGAGTCGCATAGTTACACCATTACATGGCTGCCACAACGTGTTATCTTCACAGTGGATGAGCAAACCGTCCTCGAAGCTGAAGTGCAGATTCGCGGGGCGTTGGGGTTCGTCGCGTGGATGGATAATCAATACGCTGTCGTGACGCCACAAGGGCGCTTCCGTTTTGGCCTCGTGCCCATCGAGCAAGCACAATCTTTAACCATAGAGCACATCACCATAGAGCGTTTATGAGCATTCTCATTATCGACATTGGCAGTTCTTCCGCGCGGGCATTATTATTTGATGAAACAGGATGCGCTATAGACGGCGCACACAGCGCCCACGCCCACCACCCCCAAGCGCCACAGGAAGGCGCGGCGGTATTCGACCCTATCGCGCTACGACAAGCGGTAGAGGGCTGTATCGATGCGGTGTTACAGCACCCCGCCAGCGATAACATCACCGCCGTAGGCATCACCACCTTCGCCGGCAATCTGTTGGCGCTAGATAGTCACGACCAGCCGCTAACCCCGTTATGGACTTATGCCGATACCCGCGCCACTTCAGACGCGGCAAAACTGGCGCAACAATTAGACGAAGCCGCCGCCCACCAGCGGACCGGCTGCCCCTTTCATGCCGCCTATGCGCCCGCGCAAATACTAGCCATCCGCCGCCTTACGCCCGATGCTGCTGCCCGTGCTGTCCTGTGGTGTGATTTCGCCACTTATCTATACCGATGTTGGCTAGGGGATGCGCCCATGAGCCGTTCGCTGGCTTCGTGGAGTGGGCTGCTCAACCGCCATAGCGGGGAGTGGGATGCCGAAATACTGGCAACAATCGGCCTTGATGAGCAACACCTGCCGCCGCTCGCCGATTATGGCACCCCACAGCAAGGGCTTCTCCCCGTTTATGCCCGCCGTTGGCCACAATTGGCGCAAGCGCCCTTTTTCCTCGCGCTCGGCGATGGTGCTGCGGCGACCATTGGCGCGGGCGTCGTTGATGATGCCCATCTCGCGCTCACTGTTGGCACAACCGCCGCCATCCGCCGCCTCTCAACAACGGTGCAGCCTGTGCCAGCTGGGCTATGGAGCTATCGCATCGGGCGGGGGTTATATGTCAGTGGTGGGGCTACCAGCGAGGGCGGCAACGTCTACGCATGGGCACAGCGCACCTTACAACTGCCTGACGATGTTGAACAAGCGTTACAAACGCGCCCACCCACTAGACATGGTTTGACCGCTTTACCCCTTTTCGCTGGAGAGCGCAGCCCCGGTTGGCAATCTAACATGCGCGCGGCGCTCTATGGCATCGGGCTAGAGACAACCCCACTTGATATATTGCACGCTTTGCTGGAAGGTGTGGCGCTGCGACTGGCGACCATCGCCGACCTGCTAGACCCCGCAGGCACTGCTGAAGTTTACGCCGGTGGGGGCGCGCTCATCGCCTCACCAGCGTGGGCGCAAATCATGGCGAATGCTCTCAACAGACCGCTGCATCTAGTAGACGAGGCGGAAGTTACCGCGCGCGGGGTAGCAGGGCTGGTGCTAAAAGCGCTCGGCTATACTGTGTCGCCAATGCCTCGCATCCACATGCGCCTAACCCCCGACGCAAAAGCCGCACATGCCCTAGCCGCCGCCCGCAAGCGCCAGCAAGCCCTCTATAACTGGCTGCGTACGTCCTAGCATTGAGAAATTTTTACGACTTTTTTCCAGATTTTCAGCGGTGAAAAAATAACATGGGTTTATACTAAAAACAGACCGTTCTTATAACATCGATTTTAGGGGGTTAACTCCATGTTCAAAAACGTATCATCTAAATTCTTCTTCTTAGTCGGGCTGATGGTTCTGCTCATTATGCCAACTGTCAGCGTCTCTGCAAAGGCATCTTTAGACTGTGGTGACGGCACAATACTCGACAACGCAGTATTGCTCACCCTCACCCCTATTGCTAATGGCGACACCATCGGCATTACCGTTTTGGGCATCAACGGTTTTGACCCTGTGGTAGGTGTGGTCACACCTCAGGGCACATTCTGCAATGATGACAAACCCACATTTACAGGTATTCGGACGAACCTCCCAACGACGGCGCAAGTTGATGAGCAAACAACCAGCGCTCAAGTCATCTATACCAACACAACGGGTAGCTCTGCGAGTGTGGATATTTTCATCGCCGATTACCAACAACGCTATGGCCAATTTTTATTGCTGATAGATGGCCTAGACACCACTGATGTCAGCACCAACCCGCAACCCGCAACCCGATACCAAGTAATCGGCATAACATTAGACGAGCAGATTGTCAGCAGCTCTATTCCAATAACCGCCTATCAAATTGGCGTTTCAGACAATATGGACCCGTTCATCCGCGCGGTACAATACCCCTCACAAACGCTCATTAGCGAATGTGATGATAGCTCGCCGACAAGCTGCTCTAATCTCGGTTCATTATCGGGCTTCTATGTGGCGGACAGTAGCGGCAATATCGTCGCCGGTGATGGGTTGGATGCCGCGTTACAATACACCCCTGCACGAATAGACATCGGTAACAATAGAGCAACGTTCCGCTTTATGAGCGTCAATAACAACGATGGTCCTTATATGATTGCACTGCATATGGGATTTGCCGAAGGTGGGCAGCAGCAACAAGTGCCCAACAACGGCGCTCAAAATAACCCAACCCAACCACCATCCAACGGCGGCGGCAATAATAACGGCGGCGTGGTTTCCAATAACCCACCCAGTGGCGGGCAGCACGGCATCAGCATTAGCTGTAGCAACGGCGTGACATTACAGAATGGCGTTGTATTCATTGCCCAATTCATGCCTAACGAAACACGCAACCTTTATGCGCTGGGCATCAACGGCTTCGACCCAGTGATGGTCATCACAGAGCCTTCTGGCAATCTCATTTGTGTTGATGATGAACCCATGGCCGCCGACTATGAGGCTAACTTACCCACCACAGGCAGCATTCCCGCATCATCAACCAATGCGCTCTATGCCTATACCAATACATCTAACCAAGCTGAGATGATCACCATTATCATTGGCGATTACTCTGGCCGCGATGGTGAATTCCTCTTCGTCATAAATGATATGTACTTTGACTTCACCGCCAACTTAGGCACATACCAAGGCTTCGAAGTCACCGACAACCTCGGTTCGGTCACGACTTATGCCACTTCTGCCGATGATGGTAGCACTTTTGATGCTTTCCTGCGCCTCGTTGATGATCAACTCGCCCCAGTTGTAGATAGCACAGGGCAGTGGGTAGAGTGTGATGACGCCGTCGCCACAACCTGCTGGGGACAATCATATAACATGGGCGGCTCGTTCATCCGTCAACGGCAATCCATTGCCATTGGCAGCGGCACAGACGCCGTCATTCGCTTTGTTCCCTCGCCCAGTGATTTGAACAAGGTCTATTACTTCTTCGTCAACAACGAGCTGAACCAATCAGCACCCTATAATCTGGCCTTCCATACCGTCATCACCACACCGTAGCCCACATGTAAGTAAACCGTAGGCGGGGCGTCGTTCATCACGGCGCCTCGCTTTTATGCACAAAACACCACTCTGCCTATAATCAAAGTATCGCTCGTTATATGAAGGGGACAGCAATGAAATATTTTCGCTATTTACCCGTACTTTTCATCATTTTCATGCTGGGGTATGGCGTTACAGCTCAGGAGCCGCTAGGCGTTACGGTGAACTGTGACAATGGCCGTACCATCACCAATGGCGTGCCGATTACCGTTGTCCAGATGCGCACTGGCTTCACCTATACTGCCACTGCAATGGGTATCAATGGCTTTGACCCCGTGCTGGCTGTGGTTGATGCCAACGGGAATGGCCTCTGTACTGATGACACGCCAAGTATCGCTTCCTATACCGCCAGCCTGCCCACAACAGGCAATATCGCTGGCTCAGCAACCAATGCCCAAATCACCTTTAGCAACAACTCTGGCCAACCTTTTGCCGATGTCACTATCGTCGTCGGTGGCTATGAAGACCAGGGCGGCGAGTTCATCGTGTTACTAGAGGGCATGGCGCTCACACAAGCAGATAACATCGGAGACCCGTTCACCATTCAAATAACACCCGGCATGGCGCAATCTGGCGTGCCACTGACGGTCTATCAAATTTCGGTCACCAATGCTTTTGACCCACTTATCGCAACTGTGGATAGCGAATATAACTTCATTCAACTTGATGATGGCAGTTATGTCGCCTGTGATGATGCCGGTAATGCTAATGCTTGCTTCGGCCAATCATCGAATTTATCTAGCAGCTATATCACCCGCACCCAAAACCGCCAACTGCCCGGCGGCCCATTGGATGCCATGTTGTCGTTCCCATTATCGCCAGAATTCGCTGGCCAACATATCAATTTCTTGATGCGCTCATCCAGTATGGAGACATTTGGCGATTACGTCGTCGTCTTCCATGCCGGCATCGCCAGCCAGCAACCCGCTAGCCCACCCGTCCAACCCACCACACCACCAGTTCAACAATCCACCCCCGCACCGCTCCCTGGCGGTGGCGCAACTGGGGAAGTAAGTGGCAATGTGGAAGTTGTTGATGCTTGGGCGACGCTCACCTGTGACGATGGGCGCGTATTCCCCAACGTAACAACGTTCATTGTCCGCGATACGGCGCCGGGTTCGAATTTCTTAGTAACCGCGTTGGGCGTTAATGGTTTTGACCCCTACCTCGCCACGATGGATGCTGATGGCACAGTACACTGTGTGGATAATAGCCCTGATGCCGCTACCTATAACGCCAGTTTGCCATCAACTGGCACGGTAACAGGTTCACCCGCCAATGCCCAAGCGGTGATGAGCAACAACACTGACCAAACCAGCTCTCTGATATTTTTCGTTGCCAGCGCCAACAACCAACCCGGCGAAGTTGTCATCTTCCTAGAGGGGCTAGAACTCACGGCACAAGACACGAACGGGAATACAGTTGCCTATCAAATATCGCCATCCCTAAGTGGCAGCGGGGTTGATTTCTCGGTCTACCAAATTTCGTTGACCAACGAGTTTGACCCACTCATCGCGGTGGTCGATAGCGAAGGAAACTTTGTACAGGATAGCAGTGGGAACTATTTTGCCTGTGATAACGCCGGCGATAGTAGTATGTGCTGGGGCAACAATGCTGATTTAAGCACTTCCTATATCGCCCGTGACGCTAATGCACAGCTAGCAGGTGGACCACTAGACGCCATGTTAACGCTTGGTGCACCAGAGTCACTCATTGGCACTGTAGTGAACTTGCAAATGCGCTCATCCAGCATGGCGACCACTGGCGGCTATGTCGTGGTGTTCCACTTCGGCCTTAACCCACAAGCAGCGGGCACAGGCGCGCCAGCCACTGGTGGTGATGGTGGCGGCGGAAGCGATGGGAAAGGCGGGTTCTAACTTCACCGTTCCATAACGTAAAGATAATCACACTAAACGAGGCGTAGGTCATGTATCTACGTCTCGTTTTTATAGTTGGCGTTCACCCCGCAACGGCTTGCTCTAACAGCGTCAAAAAGCCATCCATATCAACACGGCGGATAATCTCAACATTGTTACGGTAGTGCTCATGCCTGCCAGTATAATCGGGGTAATTGACAACAATTTGCCCGCGCGTATGCTCGCCCCGTAACTCAATCGTCGCCCATCGCTCTTCCGCCTCCAAGACCAGTGACGGCTCTAAGGCGACGGCCATCGCCAGCGGGTCAGGTAAAAAGTAGCCTTTAGCGCGGAAACGGGTTTTGGCCATTTCCACATAGTTACGGCTAATGGCGCGGTTGAAGCGCCCACGCGGTGTATCCGTCGCCGCCCATTGGTGATACCAATCCCAATCAGCAGCGTGCTCAATCGTCGCCTCCCAACTAATCAGCGTCGTTTTGGGGAAGCTGCTGAGGACAATATGCGCCGCTTCTGGGTCTGCATAAAAGTTATACTCTGCCGCCAGCGTGATATTGCCGCGCGCATCCACTGTGCCGCCCATGACAATCAAGCGCTTGATTTTTTGCGGCAGTTGCGGGTCTAACCGCACCGCCAGCGCAATATTGGTTAAAGGGCCAAGCGCAACCAGTGTATAAGTCTGTGGCGCGGCATTACACAGGCGCAAAATCGCTTGTACTGCGTGTTCTTCTTCTGGCTGGCGCGACGAAGGCGGATAGCCGCTATTCCCTAGCCCATCATCTTCATGAATATCTGCCGCATCGACATGCTCGCCAATGAGGGGGCCAGCCATCCCGCGATAAAAGGGGACATCAGCCCCGCAAACATCCAGCACACGGGCGACGTTACCCGTCACCAAATCTAAATGCACATTGCCGCTCACCATCGTAATCGCAGCAATCTCGGCCTGTGGATGGGCGAGCGCCATCATCAACGCTTGCGCGTCATCAATGCCGGTATCGGTGTCCACAATGAGCTTAGTCTTCGTCGTCATCCCCGTCGTCTTTCAGCACTTCCATCGCCTGGGTATCGGCAATTGAAACAGTGTCGTCATGTTCAGTGAAAAGGTCACGCGGGATGGGCAAACCGTGTTGGTGCAAAAAATCAACCAGCGCATCGCTGAACTTGCGCGTTTTGGCCTCTTCGCCATATTTCTCCCGCACCTCACGCAAGTGGTCAACGAGCCACAGATACAAGTCGCCTTCGGTACGGTCGTCGATATTCTCCATGATATTGTACTTACGGATGAGCGTAATCGCTGGACGATATACACTATCGTACCAGTTGGCTGCCGCCTCTTTCAACGAAACCTCTCGCCCTTTTTGCAGCTCCATAATCCGCTGGTGCAAATACACATGGCCGAGCAAATCGTTATACCGCGATGGCTCGGAGAGGCGAATAGAAACATGGTGCGGGCGGGTTTCATCGAGGCCAGTTTCCTCTAAAAACGCGGCATATGCGGCGGCGAGGTCAATCTCTTCCTGAGACATACCCGGCGTAAATTCCACCCGCGTCGGCAATTCTGTCACATGGGCTTCAATGGTCTTCGCGCCTAATTGCCGCGCCACCGAAACGCGATGATTACCATCACGCACGAAATAGGCATCACCAATCTTGTAAAGCTCAATCGGCGGCAATCCCTGAAAACCTGTTGCCTCAGCGTAGACGCGGCTCCAACGGTCTTTCATCTCGTTGTTCTTCGGCAAGAAGTCACGGGTAAAATCACGATAGCGCCCCACACTGCCGACAATCTTGTCTAGCGGCACTTCTTGTAAGCCCTTATAACTTTCCTGCCGCAAGCGCAAACGGGTACGAATATCCTCAAAGCTGAGCAGCTCCGCCGATTTCCCGCGGAGCAGGTTAATCATCTCTCGCCAAAAAGCGCGCGAACGGGCGCTGTTAAAAAGGTTCAGCCCCTCATTGCGCAACATCTCTTTATAGTCGTAATCCGTTGGTTCATCAGGCATAAAATTATCCTGTTCTGTTCCCCCATTAAAGGCGTTAGTCACCATCAATTATAATCGACGAATCGCCATCATGATACAATAGCCAAAAAGCCAATACCTGTTATAGATACACAAAATCATAGAAATTTACGACTCCTTAACAGGGAAAACCTTTGACCTCATTTCAGTTCTATGCTATATTGTGAGCGACGGTCACTATTTGTAACCTTCCTGAACGCTAATCAGCGCCAATTTCCCGGGCGTATATCAAATTGTAATGCTCGCATTGGCAATCACGCCGTGATTTGGGCGTTCGCTTATGCCGAATATGATGGGATATTCAATCGTTTTGCCTGCCTCAACTACCTTATAAAACCAACATAGGGTTTTGCGCGTTGACGCCCGCAGCGTGAAAACTTGTGTATCGATGCTCGTCAGGAATCCGTGATGAGAGCAATCAACGCCTTTTTAATCAATAAAGTCAGTTATGAAAGGAGCGCAGCCTGAATGTTTGGCTGCCTGCGGAGTTCTTATGGATATAGCCCAACTTGAAACCAAAACATTAGATGAATTACGTGCGCTGGCGCGTGATGCTAATGTGCCACGCTATAGCCGCCTCAAGAAACAAGACCTCATATTAGGTCTGTTGAGAAGCGAAGCGGAACGGCGCGGCCATAAATTACGTGGCGGCATTTTAGAAATTGTCGATGATGGCATTGGCTTTTTGCGTGCAGAAGGCTACATCCCCGGCCCCAACGATATTTACGTTAGCCAAACGCAAATCCGCCGCTTCAACTTACGCACGGGTGATATGGTCATCGGGCAAGTTCGCCCACCCAAAGATAATGAAAAATACTATGGCCTGTTGCGGGTGGATGCGGTCAATGGCCAAAATCCAGAAGAAGCCAAAAACCGCCCCCGCTTCGAACAGCTCACCCCCATTTTTCCCAACGAACGCTTTAATTTAGAGACCAGCCCACGAATCATCTCCACGCGCTTGCTCAATCTTATTGCGCCTATTGGCAAAGGGCAGCGCGGTTTGATTGTATCGCCGCCAAAAGCTGGTAAAACCACTGTGCTGAAAGACATCGCCAACGCCATCAGCCAGAACTATCCCGATGTTCATCTGATGATTGCGCTCATTGGCGAACGTCCGGAAGAAGTGACGGATATGGATCGTTCGGTAGATGCCGAAGTTATCGCCTCTACCTTCGATGATCCGGTGCAAAACCACGTGCGCGTGGCGGAAATGGTGCTAGAGCGCGCTAAACGCCTCGTAGAAATTGGGCGGCACGTCGTCATTATGCTCGATAGTATCACCCGTCTGGCGCGTGCGTATAACCTCGTCGTCCCCACCAGTGGCCGCACCCTTTCCGGCGGTCTAGACCCTTCAGCCGTCCATCCGCCCAAGCGCATTTTTGGCGCGGCGCGTAATGTCGAAGAGGGCGGCAGCCTGACCATTGTGGCCACCTGTTTGGTCAATACTGGCAGCAAGATGGACGATGTGATTTACGAAGAGTTCAAGGGTACGGGCAACATGGAACTGCACCTGAGCCGCAAACTCCAGCAGCGCCGTGTCTTCCCCGCCTTCGATATTGAGCAATCTTCCACCCGCCGTGAAGAGCTTTTGCTGGGGCCAGATATTCTCCAGCGCGTTTATGTCATGCGGCGCATGTGGGCGCATTTGGCCGAACAGCCAGATTTGGGCGAAATTGGCGCAACAGAACAGCTCTTGCAACAATTCCGCCAAACCGAAAGCAACGAGGAATTCCTCAACAGCTTGCCAATGGGCAACAATAACAACAATTTACGCAGTTTATAAGCGCGATACATAGCGCTCTATGCTATACTCGCGTCCGATAACTTGATGTTGAGCACATGGGATTACATATAACATGATTGATGTCAATCAACTTCGTAAAGGCACAACCTTTACTCTCGACGGTCAACTATACAAAGTGCTGAAGTACAGCCACAATAAGCCGGGGCGCGGCAAGGCCACCATCCGCGTGACTGTCCGCAACCTGCGCAGTGGCTCGACGACCGAAATGACGTTTAATTCTGGCGAGCGCGTTCAAGATATTCGCCTTGAAGGTCGCACCGTGCAGTTCCTCTATCCAGATGGCGAGTTTTACACCTTCATGGATATGAGCACTTATGAACAGCCGCAGATGCGCAGCGATGTCTTTGGCGATGATGCTCTGTACCTTAAAGAGGGGTTGGAGCTAAAACTCGTCAGCTATGAGGGCGAGATTATCGACTACGAACTGCCGACGACCATCGATTTTGAAGTTGTGGAATCTGAGGCAGCAGTGCAGGGCGATACCGCTAACGCCCCCACCAAAAAGGTTAAAACCGAGACCGGTCTAGAGGTTCAAGTGCCCCTGTTTGTCAATGTTGGCGACGTTATCCGCGTGAACACCGAAACCGGCGAGTACGTCACGCGCGTTTCCTAAGCTTTTCCGCAGTACAAACAACGCAGGTAGCAAAAAAGGTGGGGTTGGGCTAGCCCCACCTTTGATATGTACTATTGCCAACGGGCGAACGACAGACTGTCGCCAGGTTGCCCGCCCGCACCAGAAAGATATGTGAGTGTCAGCGTATCGACATTCAGCGTTTGCATCCCTTGACCGATGATGTCAACCACGACATAAGCGCCATCCGATGATAGCAAGCCCGCCACCGCATCCGGTAACAATGTCATAGCAGCGCAAGCTCCACTATTCAAACAGGCCAGGTCTACCATGTGTACACTGCGGTCATTGGGATTGCGCGCATCATCGCGGAAGGCGGTATAAACCAGCCGTCCATTAGCGACATGATAGGGCGTTTGGGCGGCGGCATCGGTCACCACAGCGACAGCGCTATTGAGGCAACTATCGCTCGCTACACAGTTGAAAGGCACGGCATAAATAACCGTATCCTCGCGGAAAAAGGCATAGTCCGCCGTTACTTGAATTTCAGACGCTGTAGCGGGCATAAAAGCCACACCATTGGCCAGCGGGTTATCACTACATCCACGCACCGCACAGCCTACATCTGCCAACCGCAGCACATTACTGCCATCGCGGTAGATGAGTTCGGTGCTATTGGCGCGCCACGCCAGCGGGAAAATTGGCGCGCTGCGGCCACTATCGAAATTGAGGATTGTCCCGCTCTCTACGCCAACAACATATAGATTACTTGTCCCGTCATCATCAAAGCCCCAGTAAGCCAGTAGCGGCGCACTATCCGCCCACAGGCCACTGTTACGCGCCTGCGCTTCGTTTGTGCCGGGCAGGGCAGTAATTTGCCCTTGCGCCATGCTATACAGGAAGTAACTGCCGCCCGATGCGTAGAAAACGTTGTTATATCCATAGGATTTTGGCATAGGCGTATAGGGCGAATCGAAGAGCGTCGCACGTAAGCTAATC
>DAOTWU010000207.1:0-3811 GCA_034435735.1 Anaerolineae bacterium
ATCTTTAGTGAGAAATTTGAGTATTTTTTGCGAAACCATACTATAGCTGTTGCCATATTGGTCGCTACTGGCAACATGATTGCCAAGTAAAAACTATATAGTGCTCCACTGATTGATATAATATAGTTGGCAGTATTACTTACACGTGTTTTATTCCAAATACTAATGGTCATACTAAGGGCTAATGTAGCAAATGCGGTCGCTAATACATGCATTCGTGACAATTGAGCAATATCAATATTGGCTCGTGAAATAGTCATCATAAATGCAGCTAATAATCCAACTTTTCTCCCAGCTATTTTTGTCCCTAAATTGAATGTCAGTGCAACAGTCAAAAGTCCCAATAGAGCAGAGGGGTAGCGATTAACAAACTCCCCTCTTCCTATTAGATTTTGTGAGATACGTAGAAGTTGATAATAAAGTGGGGGATGTACATCTTTAGCCGTGGTTTCGATCATTTGCTCATAAGGGAGTTGAACAATCCAGTTGCTCCATGCTTCATCCCAGTTAAAATTGAAATCTTCTAACTTGTGAATGCGAAGAAAAAAAGCTATTAGTAATATAAGGGCAGCTAAAAAAATGGTTTTATTGGGGGATGAACTAAAAATCATTTTGAATTGATGTAAGAATTCTTTCATAGCTCTTATATTCCCGCTGCTTCAAACGAAACCAGTAACTGTCCGCGCTCGACCATATCGCCTTTTTGTACGCGCACTTGCTTCACTACACCATCGGCTGGGGCGGCGACGCGAATCTCCATTTTCATCGCTTCTAGCACAACTAACGGTTGCCCCGCTGAGACTTGCTCTCCGTCGGCTACCAGTACATCCATGACTTGCCCCGGCATCTGTGCGCTCAAATCGCCCGCACTGCCGCCGCCCCCGCGCCGTTTACGACGTGTATCGGGCACGGTGAGGGTATAACTCGCCCCAGAGATGTGTATGAAGCGTTGCTCTCCATCGCGGGCGCTGTGGGCTAATACCTGCCGCCCATCTTCGAAGCGCAGCAATTGCGCCCCATTCATCGATGTTGTAACGGCGAAAGTATAGCGCTCTTCGCCGATAGTTGCACTATATGTACCGTCGCTGTTGCGCTCTAAATCAATTTGATAAGTTTCGCCATTGTACTCATAGGTATAGCGCATGGTTATCCCCCAATTCGGAAGCCGTCGGTTTTCGCCCACGGGCTGAAGATGTCGCCATCAGTATCAGTTGCTGTGGTGGTTGGCACAGCCGCATTCATCTCATGCAACGCCGCCGCAATGAGCACCTCAGGAGATAGGGGCTGCGCGGGTGGCAAAAGTGCTTCCAGATGTGTATCGACAAAGCGCGTATCTACTTCGCCGTTCAAAAAGACAGGATGCGCCAGCAATGCTTGTAAAAACGCGATGTTTGTCGTTGTTCCCAAAATGACCGTATTGGCCAGTGCGTGTTGCATACGGCGGATGGCTTGCTCGCGCGTTGGCGCGTGGACAATGATTTTTGCAATCATCGGGTCATAGTGAATGGTGATAGCGTCGCCACTTTGAATGCCACTATCAACCCGCACATTGGGCATCTGGGGCGGGATAAATTGCAACACAGGCCCAATCGCTGGCAAGAAGTTGTTCTGTGCATCTTCGGCGTAAATACGGCACTCAATTGCGTGGCCTTGCTGGCGCAAATCGTCCTGCGAGAAGGGGAGCGCTTCGCCGCCAGCAATGCGGAACTGAAGTTGTACCAAATCTTGCCCGGTGACCAGCTCGGTGACAGGATGCTCAACTTGAATGCGCGTGTTCATCTCCAAAAAGTAGAATTGCCCATCAGGCGTGGCGATGAACTCCACTGTACCCGCGTTGACATAACCCACCGCTTGTGCCGCTGCCACGGCTGCCGCGCCCATTTGCGCCCGTATGGTATCATCCAGCAGGGGCGAGGGCGATTCCTCGATGATTTTCTGGTGGCGACGTTGGGCGCTACATTCGCGCTCAAAAAGGTGTACCGTGTTGCCGTGCGTATCGGCCAGCACTTGAATTTCAATATGCCGCGCTGTCTCAATGTATTTCTCTAGGAAAATCCGCGCGTCACCAAAGGCTTTGCGCGCCTCGCTGCGGGCAGATTGTAACGCTTGGGGCAGGTCTTGCGGCTGGTAAACTACGCGGATGCCCTTACCGCCGCCACCACCCGCTGCTTTCACCATCACGGGGTAGCCAATCGCCTCCGCCGCATCAATGAAAGCCGCATTGTCTTCCTGTGCCGCTGGGCTTTCAGGTTGGTAGCCCGGCACAAGTGGCACATCAGCCTTTTCCATTAGCGTGCGTGCTTCCGTTTTGACACCCATCAGCTCAATCGCTTCTGGTGGCGGTCCCACCCACACCAACCCAGCATCGAGGACTGCGCGGGCAAACTCGGCAGATTCTGCTAGAAAGCCATAACCGGGATGCACGCAATCACACCCGCTTTGCTGGGCGACATCCAGCAGTTTGTCAATGCGCAAGTAGCTGGCCTCTGGCGCTGGCTCGCCAATGCAATAGGCTTCATCCGCTAGTTGCACATGGCGCGCGTTGCTATCGGCCTCGCTATAGACAGCCACTGTTGCAATATCTAATTCACGACAAGCATGGATAATTCGTACAGCAATTTCGCCACGATTGGCGATGAGGCATTTTCGAAGTTTGGGCATAGTGCTAAACCAATGTGTGCTTCGTTTAGGTTGTTTTGTACAGGCAGTTTTATTGTACAAGTGACAGGGGCTTTTTTACAGCTAACCGCCTGCCTTTTGGGCAAAATATCCGTTATCCCCATGTTTTTACTAAGGGGCTGCCGCTCATTACCCTCTAAATTTTTATATTTTTACGTTGTTTTTGCGGGTATAATGCTCTATAAACAGTTTAATTTTTAAAGTACTTTATTTAAAGTTTCTGATCGCACAAAATCTTTACTCAAAACAGTAACGCTTCCTCTTATACTATAAGTATTCAGTACGAAAGTTATGGAGACATCAATGAGTACATCAGCTAACTACCCTCCTGATACGCCAATTACGATTTTGAAGAATATCGGCCCGGAAACGGAGAAAATGCTCAATCGTGTTGGCATTTATACGGTTGGTGATTTGGAAAACGTTGGCGTTGTTGAGGCATGGAAGCGGGTATGTGCCATCGAACCCCGCGCGACGGTTGTTGGTCTCTATGCGCTACAGGGCGCATTGCTCAACATTCATTGGAACGAATTACCGCGCGATATGAAAGAAGATTTGCGCGCCCGTTTTGAAGCTGATTAACTCCCTATACCAACTGTGTGACGAATGCGGCCTCACCCCTTCATGAGGCCGTTATTTTATCGCCCGCTATTGCCACATGCTCCGCTTTTTGCCACAATCAAGCCCGCTGTATATCACCATAGCTATGAGGGATGAGAACTTATGAATATCGCCATTGCTTCTGACCATGCGGGCTTCCCATTAAAACAGGAATTAGCGCGCTACTTGCGTGAAAAAGGCCATACCGTCCTTGATTTAGGTGTGGATACCGATGCTGTGCCCGCCGATTATCCTGATGCTGCTTATAAAGTGGGGCAGGCTATCATCGAAGGGCAGGCCGAACGGGGTGTGCTCATCTGCGGGAGCGGTGTGGGCGCTTCTATTGCTGCTAACAAAATGACAGGCATCTATGCCGCTATCTGCCACGATACCTACAGCGCACACCAAGGTGTGGAACATGATAATATGAATGTGCTATGTCTTGGCGCGCGGGTGATTGGGGTGAATGTTGCCCGTGAGTTGGTTGATGCTTTTCTTAGTGCGCGCTTCAGTGGGGAAGAGCGGCACAATC
>DAOTWU010000208.1:0-10196 GCA_034435735.1 Anaerolineae bacterium
ACTTCTTGCCCCTCTTCAACAGGGATAGCCACAATGAGGCCGGGCATGGGGGCGCGGATGACGACTTCGCCGCTGTCGCTTTCCAGCCCACCACCGCGCGAGGCCATAAGCTGTTGGCGCTCATCCAGCACTTTTCCACTATAGAGGCGTCCACGCAAAAGCACTTCTATCTCACCGTCACGGTCTTCTACAACGGTTTCATAGGATGCATGTTGCATGATGACCGAATAGAGTGATTCTCCCAAAGCGAGGAAATCGACATCGCGCGGCTCGCCATTGACCAGAACCGTGCCATCTGCCTGTATCTCAACTTCGAACTTCTGATCGTTGATAATCGTTAAGTATTTCATCGGTGCATCCGCTCCCAGCGGCTTAGCCATTTCCAGTTACTGGTATCGCGTTTGCCGCGTGCTACAATCTGCGCCGCTTTTTGACGGCGACGGTGGTAGAACAAAGTGGCCGCGATAGCTGCTGTTTCCATCTCGGTAGCACTTGGTGGCTCTTCATAGGTGTTCATACTGAAGCGCTCTTCCACAAATTTAGTGTCGAACTTGCCAGCGATGAAGCTAAAGCTGTTCAACAGATTGATGTGGAAGGGGATATTATGTTTCACACCCATGATGGTGTATTCCTCAAGGGCACGCCGCATCCGCAACATTGCCTCAGAACGTGTTTCGCCCCAAACAATCAGTTTAGCAATCATGCTATCGTAGTAAGGGGTGATTTCATAACCACCATAAACGCCACTATCAACGCGCACGCCTGGCCCTGTTGGGGTAATCAATGTTGTGATTGTGCCTACAGAGGGGATGAAGTTGGCGTAAGGGTCTTCGGCGTTGATACGGCACTCAATAGCATGGCCATTAGGTTTGAGGAAGCTTTCAGCAGGGGACATCCGCCGTCCGCGGGCGATACGAATTTGCTCGCGGACGAGGTCAACGCCCGTCACCAGTTCGGTGACAGGATGCTCGACCTGCAGTCGGGTATTCATTTCAAGGAAGTAGTAATTGCGGTCAGCATCTACTAGACATTCAATCGTGCCAGCATTGACATAATTCACCGCACGCGCTGCTGCAATCGCCATTTCACCCATCTGACGGCGCAAATCGTCATCCATGAATGGGCTGGGGGCTTCTTCCACGAGTTTTTGATGGCGACGCTGGATAGAGCATTCGCGTTCACCTAAGTGAATGACATTGCCATGTGTATCCGCGAGTATCTGAAATTCGATATGCCGTGCGCCGACAAGTAATTTTTCCAGATACACCCGCCCATCGCCGAATGCGCTCTCTGCCTCACGGCGGGCAGTAGCAATAGCTGCTGGCAAATCTTCACGGTTATGTACGGCACGCATACCCTTACCGCCACCGCCAGCAACGGCTTTCACCAAAATTGGGAAGCCAATTTCATCGGCTGCTGCGATGAGGTCTTCATCCCGCAAGTCGCTTTCTGTGCCAGGCACAAGTGGTACACCAGCGCGCTTTACTGCCTCGCGTGCTGCTTGCTTATCGCCCATTGTTGCGATGGCGTCTGCCGATGGTCCAATGAAGATGAGGCCGGCATCCTTGACCATATCGGCAAATTCTGGGTTTTCGGCCAAAAAGCCATAACCAGGGTGAATGGCATCGGCGCCAGTTTTACGTGCTGCATCGATGATTTTATCCATGCGCAAGTAGCTTTCACGGGGTGGCGGTGCCCCAATGTGAACGGCTTCATCCGCATAGCGCACATGCAACGCGGCGCGGTCAGCATCGGAATACACTGCAACGGTGGGAATACCTAAGTCGCGACACCCTCGAATCACGCGAACGGCGATTTCACCACGATTGGCAATCAGCACCTTCTGAATATTTGTAGCTTGGGTTTCAGACATTGTCACCGCTCCTTATAATGGGATGTTGCCGTGTTTGCGTGGCGGGTTTTCATCGCGCTTATTCTGGAACACTTCCAGACCATTAATTAGGCGAGCACGGGTCTCATGTGGCTCAATCACGTCATCAATGTAACCACGTGCAGCAGCAATATAAGGATTGGCGAACCGTTCACGATATTCTGCTGCTAATTCTTTCTCTAGTTGAATTGGGTCATCGGCTTCAGCCAATTGGCGACGGTTGAGAATGCGCACTGCGCCCTCTGGCCCCATCACGGCGATTTCTGCTGTTGGCCAGGCCAGATTGAGGTCGCCACGGATGTGCTTACTGCTCATAACGCAATAAGCCCCGCCATAAGACTTGCGCATAGTGACGGTCAACTTAGGGACGGTTGCCTCACAATAAGCATAGAGCAACTTTGCGCCCGACATAATGATGCCGTTATGCTCTTGGTCAGTCCCCGGCATATACCCTGGAACGTCAACAAGAGTGATAATCGGGATATTGAACGCATCGCAGAAGCGGATGAACCGCGCAGCTTTTTCACTGGCTTGAATATCCAGCACACCGGCCAGCACCATCGGCTGGTTAGCGACAATCCCGACGCTATGTCCGCCCATACGAGCAAACCCAACGACGATATTTTGAGCGAAGTCCTCATGTATCTCGAAGAACAAGCCGTTATCAACTAACAGCTTGATGACATCCTTAACATCATAAGGCTTGTTGGGTTCATCAGGGACGATACGGTCTAGGGATTCATCTGTCCGCAGCGGGTCATCATCAGTCGCTTCAAAGGGCGGGTCTTCCATGTTGTTCTGGGGCAGGTAGCTCAAAAGCTGGCGCACCAGTAATAGTGTTTCGGTTTCGTTATCACCAACAACGTGACATGCGCCGCTTTTAGTTGAATGCACACTGGCGCCGCCAAGTTCTTCGAATGTCACATCTTCGTGGGTGACGGCTTTCACTACATCTGGCCCAGTGATGAACATATAACTGGTATCCCGCACCATGAAGGTAAAGTCAGTTAACGCTGGACTATAAACCGCACCCCCAGCGCATGGCCCCATAATCACGCTAATCTGCGGGATAACACCGCTGGCCATTGTGTTACGCAGGAAGATGTCGGCATAACCGCCAAGGCTATCGACGCCTTCTTGAATGCGTGCGCCACCGCTATCATTAAGACCAATGATGGGCGCGCCGGTTTTTAGCGCCATCTCTTGAATTTTGGTGATGCGCTTGGCGTGCATTTCGCCTAATGAGCCGCCCATAACAGTGAAGTCTTGCGAGTAGACATAGACCAGCCGCCCATCAATTGTTCCCCAGCCAGTGACAACGCCATCACCGGGATAATGTTGTTTATCCATGCCCAGACCATCGGCACGATGCTCAATAAATGGGTCTAACTCCCGAAAACTGCCGGGGTCGAGTAGGATGTCTAGCCGCTCTCTTGCGGTATTGCGCCCGCGTTCATGCTGGCGTTTAATGCGTTCCGGCCCGCCGCCGGCCTGACTTTCTGCCCGCTTTTTCCGTAGCAGTTCAAGTTTTTCATCAATGCTCATGCGTAATAATCTCCCTTGTTTTTGTTGTCTGGCTTTTGTTGCGCCACACAACTACGACAGGACCACTTATCATCAATAGAGCCGTTCCTAAAAATAAAAAAGGCAATCGGCCCCGGTCATAATCGGCCTGAGCGAAAATTGCCAGCCGTAAAACAACATATACTAGAAAGCCTATACCACATATTAGGGTATATTTTGCCGCATTTTCCCTCCGTTGCCAAAACTGCACTGTGAGCCATATGAACAAAAGCGCCCATAGAACAGCCAGTACACCACTGATAGCCATAACACTATGGACTGAAGGGGGGAATGTTTGCCAGTATAAGCCAGTACGAACGCCATATATGCCTTGATATAGCGCTAGTGATGTTGTTAGGTATATCAATTTTGAGCGTTTGGCGCTTTGTTTTGACATGCAATGCCCTTATATTGGCAAACAATCGGCGGATTGTACACGCAATTTGCGCGTTACGCCTATCCCCGTTAGATACTCACGCTGGGGCGATATTCACCAAACACATCACGCATCGTATGGCAAATTTCTCCCAGTGTTACATTGTTTTCAACACATTCAATGAATAACGGCATCAGGTTTTCTGTGCCTTTTGCCGCGGTTGCCAGCCTATCGCGCAATTCTGCTACACGTGTGTTGTCGCGCCGTGCGCGCAATTCGGCCAGTCGTTTACGTTGTGTTGCTTCAATTGCAGGGTCAACACGCAAAATATCTTGTTCTAGGGTTTCCTCAATCTGGAAGCGGTTCACACCAACAATGACCTGTTCGCCGCTTTCAACTGCTTGCTGATAGGCGTAAGCCGCATCTTGGATTTCTTGATTGATATAACCAGTCTCAATCGCAGCCAGCGCGCCACCCATTTCATCTATACGTTCAATATAAGCTTTTGCCCGTTCCATAATTTCGTGAGTGAGCTGCTCAATATAGTAGCTGCCACCAAGCGGGTCAATTGTATCGGCCACACCAGTTTCATAAGCAATGATTTGCTGGGTGCGTAAGGCAATCCGCACGGCTTTTTCTGTGGGTAGTGCCAACGCTTCATCCATGCTATTCGTATGCAACGACTGCGTGCCACCCATAACTGCTGCTAACGCCTGTAACGCAACCCGAACGATGTTATTCTCTGGTTGTTGGGCGGTTAAGGTGCTACCTCCGGTTTGAGTATGGAAGCGCAGCTTCAAGCTTTTTTCTTTCTTAGCGCCAAAACGCTCTTTCATAATTTGTGCCCAAAGCATCCGTGCCGCGCGGAACTTCGCCACCTCTTCCAGGAAATTATTATGCGCATTGAAGAAGAAGGATAGTTGTGGTGCGAAGTCATCCACCTGTAAGCCAGCATCTAGTGCGGCTTGCACGTAAGCGATACCATTGGCCAGTGTGAAGGCCACCTCTTGAACCGCCGTACACCCTGCTTCACGAATGTGGTAACCGCTGATGCTAATAGTATTCCAGCGGGGGACATTTTTGTTGCAGTAGGCGAATAAATCGGTAATGAGGCGCATAGAAGGCTTGGGCGGGTAAATGTAAGTGCCGCGGGCGATATACTCCTTGAGAATATCGTTCTGCACCGTACCGCGCAGCTTATGTGTCTCTACGCCTTGCCGCTTCCCAACGGCGATATACATCGCCAATAAAACGGCAGCTGGTGCGTTGATAGTCATACTGGTCGAAACGCGGTCTAGGGGAATGCCATCAAAGAGCGTCATCATGTCGTCAAGGCTGCTGATGCTGACGCCTACTTTACCAACTTCACCCTCAGCCATCGGATCATCTGCGTCATAACCAATTTGTGTTGGTAAATCAAATGCTACAGATAGACCGCTTTGCCCCTGCTCTAATAGATAGCGATAACGGGCATTTGACTCTTCGGCGGTGGCGTACCCTGCATATTGCCGCATTGTCCAAAAGCGGCTGCGGTACATCGTTGGCTGTACCCCGCGTGTGAAGGGGTACTCACCGGGTAGCCCCAGTTCATCCTCAAAACCTTCGGGAATATCATCGCGCGTATAGACACGTTCCACAGGAATGCCAGAGGAAGTGGTGAAGGATTCCTTACGTTCTGGAAAGCGCTCTAACGATGGCATGACATGCTCTTCATACCAGCGTTGTTTTTTGCCGTTTGCTGTCATCGCCATTCCTTTCTGTTGGTTATTTAGCGCTATGTCTCTTGATAAAGACATTTTCTATAGCGTAACAAATCTGCTGCACTTTCGTTTGTGATATTCATCACGAATTTATGCGTTAAATGCCTCAATAGGAACATCAACACCTTGAAAATTTTCAAAAGTTAGGTCATGAATGTTCAGTTTTAGATAACGCCTAACTCTATCAAATAGTCGCGCATAACTGGCGGAAAAGCGCGGCTTATCTTCTAAACCCAATTGAGGGATTAAGGTTCGGATGACATCCGCTTCTCCCTCGATTTCGACAAAATTCCCATACGGCATTTCATCCAATACAATTTCCGCGCCATTTAATTCGTAGGTGGTGCGGTACTTTTCATAAACCATAGCGGGCACATATCCCAGATGCTCCAGAATAACCCGCATTGTATCAAAATCACTCACTTCAACTTCCGCTTCAAAGCGACTGATAATGTTATCGCCAACCACCTCTCCCGCGCTTTTATATGTTAGGCGGATGCGGTCATCTTGCCGTAGGCGTAACACCAATCCTTGCTTGACGAATGTGCCATCCTGATTATCAAAACGCAGGTTGCGCTCATAAACCCGCGGCTTTTTGAGCTGTGCCCCATTTTCTTGCAGACGTTTTTCCATCGCGTGTAAATCTGTTACCAGCAACTTGATTTCGGTCTCTTGATAGCTCATCGGGTGACCTCACGAATCATCTCCGGCAAATAGGCATCAATAGCGTTAACGATGGTTGTATAAGGCTGCTCAACTCTATGGGGTGCTAACAAGATGCTTTTGCTAAAACTGCCCGCTGCCCGCTCTAATAGCCAACAGTCCTCACCATAAACAGAGACATTGTTCTGGTCATGGAGTTTATCAAAGCCAGCTTTACGCAAAGCGCTTTCAAATTGTTCTAATCGTTCCCATGTGATGGTATGAGTTAGCGGGCGATTGTGAAATGCCCCTATATAGATAACTTCTAAAGTGGCTTCTTCATAAGCGGTGTAGGTAAGGGTGGCGATTGAGTGATGGGCGCGTCTATCGGGGTAGAATGCGGTTAAACGATAGACCCCTTTAACGGCTGGTTGTGTCGCGAGTTTGAACAGACTTTGCACATTGGCCTGTTCGATTACTGCTCTCAATGGTGCAATTTTAAGTTCCAAATATAGCCCCTCTATCCCCGATATGTGTAAAAGGGGGCAAAGAGTGCCCCCGTATTTTAAATTTCCAGAACAACCTTGCCAAACGTTTGGAAATTCTCCAGCACTTCTTGAGCTTTTCGCGCTTCCTGAAGAGGGAACACCGCCCCAATAACCGCTTTTAGTTTGCCTTCAAAAAGCAAACTCATGACGCGCACATAGTCCTGATGTGGTCCCATAGTGCTACCAATAATACTCAGATGTTTAGCGAAAATATAGCGCATATCTAAATCGACATGCGGCCCGCTGGTATTACCCACCACCAGAATGCGCCCGCCAATGCGCGCACTACGAATGCTATCATTGAACGTGGCTGCGCCGACATTATCAACGACAACATCAACACCTTGCTTGCCTGTGAGCTTATATATTTCGCGCCCCCATTCAGGCGTTTCAGTGCGATTGATCGTTATATCTGCGCCAAGTTCTTTAGCGCGTTCACATTTTTCGGCAGTGCTGCCAATCACATAAACTTTTGCACCGGCCAGTTTAGCAATTTGAATGCTGGCCGTATTGACGCCGCCACCAGCCCCAACAATGAGCACACTTTCACCAGCACGCAAACCTCCGCGCGTGATAAGCGAATGCCATGCGGTGACAAACACTAATCCCGCTGCTGCGGCATCCTTAAAGTCCACATGCTCTGGCATTTTTAGCAAGTTGCGCGCTGGTATAACCGCATATTCTCGTGCCAAACCGGGTACATGCTCTCCCAGTATGGCGATACGGGATTGGTTTTCCAGTCCAGTCATCAACGCGGGGCTATCTGGTGGCACAATCGTTGGATCAATGGCAACATGGTCTCCCACTTGAAATTGTGTGACACCTTCGCCAACTTTATCCACGATGCCCGCACCATCAGAGCCAATAGGGTGGGGGAAAGCCAACTCCAGCCCTTTCCAGCCCTGCCGTACCCATAAGTCCAAACGGTTGAGTGCGGCGGCTTTCACCGCCACACGCACCTCGCCATAACCAGGTTCTGGTATGGGTAAATCTTCTACATAGGCGATTTTGTCGAGGTCGCCATGTCCGGTAATAACTGCTGCACGCATTAACGCAACCCCAGTTCGTTACGCGCAATTACCATACGCTGAATTTCGCTAGTGCCTTCATAGATACGAGTAATACGGGCGTCACGGTAATAGCGCTCTACTGCTAGCTCTTTACTGTAGCCCATGCCACCATGAATTTGTAGCGCCTCGTCAGTGACGAATGCTGCGGTTTCGCTGGCGAAGAGTTTGGCCATGCTGGCTTCAAGTGTATAGCGTCCGCCTGTTTTCTTTGCGCGTTCTTTAGCTAGTACCGCGTTGTAAATCAACATACGGCTAGCTTCAATGCGTGTTTTCATATCGGCGATTTTTTGCTGAATCATCTGGAAACGCCCGATAGGCTCACCAAACGCAACCCGTTCCCGTGCGTATTGCACAGCTGCTTCATAAGCTGCTTCTGCAATACCTAGTGCTTGCGAAGCG
Source organism: Anaerolineae bacterium (assembly GCA_034435735.1). Taxonomy (GTDB): domain Bacteria; phylum Chloroflexota; class Anaerolineae; order Aggregatilineales; family Phototrophicaceae; genus S146-30. Next base: position 8,250 of record DAOTWU010000208.1, read on the forward strand.
ATACCGATACGCCCAGCATCAAGCACAGTCATCGCAATTTTGAAGCCCTGTCCAGGTTCGCCGAGCACGTTTTCGACGGGGCATTTGTAATCTTCAAAGATGATTTCACTGGTGGCACTGGCGCGAATACCCAGCTTTGGCTCTTTCTTACCACGGATAAAGCCGGGTTGGTGGGCATCAATCAAGAAGGCTGTAATGCCGTGATGTTTCTTTTCCGGCTCAGTCATGGTGAAAAGGATGAGTTTATCCGCCACAGGCCCGCTAGTCACCCAGCTTTTGCGCCCATTGATGATATAGTGTGTGCCATCGTCGCTCAAAACAGCGCGGCTGGCCATTGTGCCCGCATCGCTGCCGCTCATTGGCTCAGTTAAGCTATAAGCGCCAATTTGCTCACCAGTGGCGATGGGCGTCACCCACTGTTGTTTTTGTTCTTCAGTGCCAAACTTTAGAATACCGTGGCAATACAGCGAGTTATTCACACTCACAATTGTACTATGGCTGGCATCGGCTTTTGCCACCTCAATCATTGTGAGGACATAGGCCAGCACGTCCATACCTGCGCCGCCGTATTCTTCCGGTACTTCGATGCCCATTAGGCCCATTTCCCCCATTTTGCGGATTGTTTCTAAGGGGAATTCGCCAGTTTCATCAAATTCTGCTGCAATTGGCGCGATTTCTTTCTGTGCAAATTCACGGACAGCCCGTTGGAGTGCAATATGCTCCTCTGTAAGGGCGAGCGTTAGGCCTTGCTCACCTTGCGCAACAACCATGCAACACCTCCCAAAATTCGTCTCTTTTAGCGATAAATGTCAATATGCAGATGTTCTTCGGCATTATAACATTTTAGTGAAGGTTACTCACATCATAACAAGTGATAAGGCTGGACGAAGTGAACGAAATGCGGATAAATCATTTAGCAGTTGTTGTTGATGACCTCGATAGTGCCCTTGGGTTTTGGCGCGATGGGCTTGGTTTGCCCTTAGGTGGGCGTGAAAATGTCCCCGCGGAAGCGGTAGAAGTCGCTTTTCTAGAGCTAGAGAACGCACATATTGAGCTGGTGCGCCCCACAGATGAAGAAAGTGGCGTTGCCAAATATTTGGCCAAACGTGGCGCTGGTATGCACCATGTGTGTATAGAGGTAGATGACATTCACGCTAAGTTGAAGCAACTGGCTAGCGCTGGCATTGAGCTAATCAACGAAACCCCGCGCGAACGTGATGGCCGTCTATATGCCTTTGTGCACCCCAAAAGCACGGGCGGAGTGCTGGTAGAACTTTACCAGCTGCCCGTAGAGTAATCGTTGTGTTAGGGGCGGTTGACGCCCCTTTACTGAAATTGCCCCATTATATTTTTATCAGTAAACTTAATAATGACGCTGAAAAGATAAGGAGTTTCATATGTTTCGTGGCAAGGCTATTGTATTGCTTAGCCTACTTTTTCTATTGGGCGGGGCTGCCACTCTAGCACAAAATGAAGATGATATTTGTCCTATTATCGTACAAGAGGCTTTAGAGGCGACTGATGCCGCTTGCCAAGATACAGGGCGGAACGAAGCCTGTTATGGCAATATTTCTATAGATGCTGAACCTCGTGAAGATGTCGCTGATTTCACATTTGAGCAACAGGGCGATAAAGTTGCCGTAACCGCGATTGATGCGCTCACCTTGTCACCTTTTGATGCCGAAACGGAAGCATGGGGCGTGGCATTGCTGCGTTTACAGGCCAATTTGCCAGATACTTTGCCTGGCCAAAATGTCACTTTCCTGCTTTTCGGCGATGTTGAATTGGTGAATGAAGGTGACGCCATGGAGGCATTTTTATTCCGTAGTGGGATTGGTGATGCCCCATGTGAAGCTGCCCCAGATAGCGGCATTCTGGTGAATACCCCAGAGGGCGTTGGCGAAGTCACATTCACTGTTAATCAAATACAGGTCACTTTAGGCTCTA
>DAOTWU010000209.1:0-1679 GCA_034435735.1 Anaerolineae bacterium
ACCTACGATGGGCCGTTAGGCGTACACTTTGATGATGCGGGCGTTCCGACGATTAGCGTTTGGGCGCCTACCGCACAAGACGTTAACTTCCTACTCTTTGAGGATAGCAGCCCGCGTACAGATCCTACATCCTATGACATGACCTTTGACCCTGCGACGGGTGTCTGGAGCATTACGGGTGAAGCGGATTGGAATCGCAAGTTCTACCTGTTTGAAGTGAGTGTGTTCTTCCCGCAAACGGGGCAAATTGAGACGAATACAGTTACAGACCCTTATTCGCTCAGCCTTTCCACCAACAGCTTGCGCAGTCAAATTGTCAACCTCAATGACCCTGACCTAATGCCAGAAGGTTGGCTCACGTTAGAAAAACCGCCACTGGCCGCGCCAGAAGATATTGTCATTTATGAACTCCACGTGCGCGATTTTAGTGCCTTTGCGGAAGATGTTCCGGAAGACCTGCGCGGCACGTTCCTCGCTTTCACCATCGAAGATAGCGCTGGCATGCGCCATCTTAAAGCGCTGGCAGAAGCAGGTTTAACCCATATTCATCTGTTGCCCAGCTTCGATATTGCTACAACCAATGAAAATCGCGCCCGCTGGTTCGAGGCTGACTATGAAGAATTGGCGCAACTGCCCCCAGACAGCGACCAGCAGCAAGCCATTCTAGAAGAATTCCGTGACCTGGAGGGCTTCAACTGGGGTTATGACCCCTATCACTTCAATGCGCCAGAGGGTAGCTATAGCACTGACCCCGATGGTGCACAGCGCATCCTAGAATTCCGCCAAATGGTGCAGGCGCTCAATCAAGCGGGGCTGCGCGTGGTTATGGATGTGGTTTATAACCATACCAACGCCGTTGGCCTTAGCCGCAAGTCTGTATTCGATAAAATCGTCCCCGGCTATTACTACCGCCTCGACGATACAGGGCGTGTTTTCACCAGCACTTGCTGCCCCAATACCGCCAGCGAACATAACATGATGGAGCGTTTCATCGTGGATTCTGTGCGGCTATGGGCAACTGCTTATAAAGTGGATGGCTTCCGCTTCGACCTCATGGGGCATCATATGCTGCGCAATATGCAAGCGGTGCGCGCCATGCTAGACACATTGACATTAGAGAATGATGGCGTTGATGGCAGCCAGATTTATGTCTATGGGGAAGGCTGGAACTTTGGCGAAGTGGCAGATAACGCGCGCGGCATCAACGCGACTCAGCTCAATATTGGCGGTACAGGCATCGGCGCGTTCAACGATCGCTTGCGCGATGCTGTACGTGGCGGCAACCCCTTCGGCGATTATCAGGTGCAGGGCTTTGCTACTGGCCTGTACTATGACCCGAATGGCATCACTCCTGGTGATGAAGACACCCAGCGCGAACGCCTGTTGCTCTTCTCCGACCATATCCGCATTGGGCTAGCTGGTAATCTCCGCGACTATACGTTTATCAGCGCAAGCGGTGAAGAGGTGACTGGCGCCGATGTGCTTTATAACGGCGCGCCCGCTGGTTATACCCTAGACCCGCAAGAGAACATCGTTTATGTCTCAGCGCATGATAATGAAACCTTCTGGGATATTGTGCTGTACAAAGCGCCATTAGATACACCACTAGACCAGCGCGTGCGCATGCAAAATATGGGCATTAGCGTGGTTGGTCTCAGTCAGGGCGTGCCGTTCTATCA
>DAOTWU010000210.1:0-4377 GCA_034435735.1 Anaerolineae bacterium
CTATCGGGACTGAAAGCTAATTGGGAGGGGGTGCGGCTATGCCCCTGAAGAATGCGGACAGGCTCGGCGGTGAGGGTATCCCATAGGCGGATTGTGCCATCATCGCCCGCGCTAGCAATGAGTGTTTCATCGGGGCTGAGAACAAGCGAGATAATCGCGCCCTGTTCAGCATCAACGGCGTGTAGCAGTTCGCCCGTTGTCGTGTCCCATATTTGCAAGCGCCCGCTTTTATCAGCGATAATCACCATATCGCCATTCGCCGTAAGCGCCAACGCTGTAATTGCGGCTTCAAAACCTGTAATTGTGCGGATTTCGGTGCGGGTGGCTATATCCCAGATGCGCACCACCTCATCCACCCCACCCGATGCCAATATCCGACCATCAGCACTGAGCGCGAGGGCTGTCACGCCGCTGCCATGCCCTTCTAGGGCGCGCAATGCCACGCCTGTACTCGCTTCCCACAAGCGGATAAGACCATCACCACCACCAGAGACCAGCAACTGCCCATCTGGTGACAAGGCCAGCGCGCGAACGGGCATGGTGTGCCCGCGCAAAATACGGGCTTCTACTAAATCGCCCATATTGGCATGTTCAACAGCTTTTAATACGGGAGAAGGTGAGGCAATGGGAGCAGCAGCTATGGCCATCGTTGCTTCTTCTGTAGAAGCCGAGAATGTCACCGTATTCGCGCCGCTACGCCCGCTCAATAGCACAATGCCCATCAGGGCGAGTGAAATCAAGGCGACAATGCCACCAGTGATATACAGCCACAAGGGTGTACCTTGTGGGGCGATGTGATGTTCGGGCGCAATAGCCGCTGATGTCAGCGGCTTGGGTTGAGTATCAGCCAAGCGTATGCTCCGCACTTTATCCTAAAGCGAGTTTGTGTTCCGCAACACGGCGCTTATTGTAACACCATGCAACAGTTCCACCAACTACGATTTTCTAACCATCCACGTTAGGCAAAGCAGAAATATCAACCAGATGGTAAATGGTGCGCCCCTGAATACTGAAAACGGGTTCAATGGCGCCACTCTCCAGCCACGGGGTCATATCAACATTTGAGCGCACTACCCAATAGGCATAATCCGAGAGCACATCAGCACAGACGCGAGGACTATAGCAAAACAGCGTATTTGGGTGCGTTTTCGCGACATAATACGGCTGCCAGTATTCGGTTACCAATACGCCATCATCGGGAGAGGTGTTCTCTTCCAGCCAAAAGACCACATCAAAGCCCTCGTGAACGTATAGGCGGAGGCGGTCTTTTTCGCTGATGAGCGGCGTCCTGAGCAGTTCGTCTTTGTGTTCAACGACTTGGAACAATGCAGGAGCGGCAATCGCTACTAGCAGCAACGGCAAGGCGATGTTTATCGCTGGTTGCGCCCGTGACGGCAATACATCGTAGATGCTGACCACCAGCCACCCAGCCGCCACGCTCATTAATGCCCATATCATCACCAGAAAGCGCGGGTCATAGCTAAACAGCCACCACCACACCAGCCAGAACGGGATGGTGAAGCCAATGAGCAACACCACACGCGCCTCAAAACGCCAGCGCGTCCGCCAAAGTTGCACAAACAGCAATGGCCACGCTACCACGCTCAAAACGCCAGCAATGCCGAAGTTACCCACTTGCAACATGGGCGTTAGCAGATTGGGCAAAGTGCGAATGGCTTTATCTGTCCAGCCAGTGGGGGGAATAACCCACCCATAGGCCAACCATGCATGGCCATACCAAAACACCACTAATGGTATATAGCCAATGAGCATGAGGAGTATATGCTGGCGGCTGATGGCTTTGCCCGCAGAAGGCGAGGTGCGCCATGTCGCCCAATAGCTATATATCACCCAGCCCGCCAACGAGCCAACGAGCAGCAACGCGCCATTTTTGCTGAAAGCCGCCAGCGCGGCCAGCAAGCCCGTCAAAAGCGCATAAACAGGATGGGGTGATGTATAAAGCCGCCACGCAAAAAATGCGGCCAGCACATAATAGGCGGCGGCAGGCAAATCGGTATAGGCGGCAGTTGACCAGCGCAAAATGATGGGCGATGTGATGAAGAGGAAAGCTGCCGCTATGCCCGCCCTGCGGTTAAACAGGTCACGTCCCAACACATAAGCGCCCCCAACAGAGACCAGCGACAGCGCCGCAATGACAAAGCGCGACATATATTCACTGGCCGCACCATTGGCCAGATGCAGGTATGAAAATGTGAGTGGCACAAGCACGGGATAGCTGCCATAAGTCGGTGCGGCGATGAGCTGCCCACTATGGACAAAGCGCAAGGCAATAGGGGCATAAATGGAGAGCGTATCAACATCGCGGAAAGGCCAATAGGCGGCATCAAATAGCACACCTAACATGACCAGAGCGATTAAGCCCATGGCCAACAGGGGCAACGGGCTGCGCCACCAAACGCGCTCTGATAGATTGACGGGTGGCAGATGGCGAGCAACGCGCAACCACACCCACCAGCCCAACGCATGGAGCAATAAGGCGGGAATGCTCACCAGCGAGAAGCTCAATGGTGATTGTAAAACCGCTGCCCAAACCAACATGATGACCGTCACCATCCCCACGCTGAGGGCAATGGTCAAACAAATCGTGAGTATAGGGTCGTCAGGGCGTTGGGTTTGCTGGCGATAGGGCAAAGCTAATAACCAGCGCGCCCAAGGATAGGCCACACTGAGGCAGAGCAGAACTGCGAACACAAGCAGGGCAGAATTAATCATTATTCACTCATAACATGCTGCGATGTCGATAGCGGGGATATTATGCCGTTTTGTTGAGGGTGTGTACATACCTTTTGAGGGGGACGAATCTGCGGCAAAGGTGGGCAATTCGAGTTATACTCGCCATGCTCTATTTTTCGGAAAGGTGTATCCGCCCATGCATCATAAGCTCTCATATGCCGAAGCACGCGCTTATATTGATGTCATGGTTGCCGCGATGGTCTGTGATGGGGTTATGCGTCAACAAGAGTTAGAGCGCCTAATCGCCAATGTTGCCGCGCGCCCGTCGCTGCGCAAATTTGACCCCGAGCAAATTGAACGGATGATTAATACCAGCCTGACCGAGTTTCAGGGTATGACGAGGGCGCGTTTAGATAACAAGCTGGCGGCTATTGCTAACACGCTCAAATCTACACCTAATCGCAAAGATGCCCTGCGGATGGCGATTTCGGTCATGCGGGCGAATAAAGAAATATCCCCCAAAGCACTGACCTTCCTGCGGCGTTTGGCCACAGCACTTGGTATCGACGAGGCTGAGGTGAAAAAGCTGCTACAGAATAATGATGGCTAGCCATCAGCCAAAATCTGGTCAACAGCGTTAGCTAAGTCGCGTAGACTGTTGACGAGATAGACACCATCGGCATAAGCAGCATAACGATGCATATCGCTATCCCCGCTCCCCCATTGCACCTGTGGCTCTGGACAGAACCATATCAAACGGCGGCTACGACGCTGCATATCCTGGGCAATATCAAGGCGTGGGTCATTATAGTTGTTGCGGCCATCGCCCAAAATGATGACTGTCGTGCGATGGTCGATTTTGTTCATATGCTCGGCGGCAAAGGTGCGCAGGCTATTGCCGAGGTCGGTGTTATAGTATCCCGGCGGGTTATCCTGCAAAACGCGCTGCACCGCTTCCTTCGGCTCATGTTCTTGAAATGCCATACTGATGTCCACGAGGTCACTGATGAAGATATAGCTATGGGTGCGGGTGACTAAGTCCTGTAATTCATAGATGAGCGTGAGCAGGAACTCGGCACAATAGCGCATCGAGGTGCTGACATCGCAAATGAGGACGAGGCTGGGCTTTTTGTGGCGGGTGCGATAGCGCAGTTCTAGCGGCACACCCCCATAACGCATATTCGCACGCAAGGTGCGGCGCGGGTCGGGATGGCCAAATTTGGCTTTCTTCTGGCGTAGGGAAGCACGGCTGCGCAAGCGGGCGGCCAAACGGCGAATTTCATCGCGGATTTGCTCAATCTCTTGGCGGCTAAGCGATTGAAAAGGCACATCGAGTAAATCAGGCGTTGGCTCTGGCTCTTTGGCGGCCATTTGCTGTGCCAACGTCGCACCAACATATTGTGAGATTTGCTCGTTTAGCCCGCGCATATTCTGTTGCATTAGCTCACGCAGTTCTGACCGTGCCGCCTCGCTCATGCCCATTTGCTCCAGCGCTTCCATGAGCATCTCAATAAGCTTTTGCAATTGTGGCAAACCAGCCTGACGACTGAGACGACGCTCGAACCAGCCGCGCTGGTACATCTCATCGGCGCGGTTGAGGCCGCTTTGCCGCGCCAATTGGTCAAGTTGTTCTTGAGTGAAGGCCTGCCCTTGCATCATCTGTTGCAGCATCTGCTGAAGCGC
>DAOTWU010000211.1:0-2655 GCA_034435735.1 Anaerolineae bacterium
ATTGGGCTAATAGATGGCATCGCCGAGACAACAGCTAGCTTACTCAAGGGATATTCGGGCTGGCTTTCGGATAAGCTGCGGCGGCGGAAGGGGCTAGCGGTGTTAGGGTATGGCTTTTCCACCATCGCTAAGCCTTTTCTATACTTCGCCACAACATGGTATGGCGTGCTATTCGTTCGCTTTTTAGACCGCACGGGCAAAGGAATTCGCACAGCCCCGCGCGATGCCCTCATTGCTGATAGCATCGACGAACAGCACCGCGGTATTGCCTTTGGTCTGCACCGCGCGGGTGATACAGCAGGGGCGATGTTGGGGCTTATTTTCGCCCTGCTTATTGTGCTGGCCACACAATCACAAGCGCTAGAACTCAGCCAAGAGACTTTTCGCACGCTGGTACTGATTGGCACAATACCCGCCATTCTGGCCGTGATTGTATTAATTACGCTCGCCCGTGAAGTCCGCCCCAAGAGTGGAGATGCCGCTGAGCAAAGTCAAACATCTCTGCGCTTCGGTGACCTAAGCCCGCGATTTCGTTATTTTTTGGTGATTATAGCTGTGTTCACGCTAGGGAATTCGTCCGATAGCTTCCTCATTCTCCGTGCACAGGAACGCGGGCTAAATGTCGTCGGCGTTCTGGGCATGCTCATCACATTCAACCTTATTTACAGTGTGTTCTCTGGGCCGTTGGGCGCGCTTTCCGATCGTGTGGGACGGTTTCGATTGATACTGGGTGGGTGGTTGGTTTATGCCTTGCTTTATTTGGGGTTTGCTATCGCTCAAGAGGGGTGGCAGGTCTGGGTGATTTTTGGCCTGTACGGGTTTTATTATGCCGCAGTAGAAGGAACAGCCAAGGCGCTCATTGCCGACCTCATTCCCGAAGCGCAACGCGGTACAGCCTATGGCTATTACAACGCCACTATAGGCCTTATGGCCTTACCAGCAAGCGTACTCGCCGGGATACTCTGGCAAGGAATAGGCGATTGGCATGGGTTTGGCGCCTCCGCGCCATTCATCGCAGGGGCAATACTGGCGGCTTTGGCGGTGGGTTTATTGTATCTATGGCAACGGCGCTATCATCAAGCCATCTAATGACTTACGGGTTTGCCATTGGGTCACACTGGGGCAGCTCTACCCAGAAGATAGAGCCGCCTTCTTCGGGGAAGTATGCGCCATAGTCGCCATTTTGTAAGGTGACCAAATGTTGCACAATCCACAAGCCCAGGCCGGTACTGCTTTCATCGCCTGTTGGGCGGGTACTGGTGCGCCCAAACTCAGTGAAGAGCAAATCGCGCTCATCTTCGGGAACGCCCGCGCCTTCGTCAGCGACGTTGATGCGCACCATACCGTTATCACGTAGTTCTGACCAGAAGCGTATGGCTGTGCCATGTGGACTGTATTTAATAGCATTGCTGATGAGGTTGCCTAAAATTTGCATAATGCGGGCAGGGTCTGCCAATATATAGCCTTCTGTATGGGGAATTTCAATCGAAAGCCCTTTGTTCATGGCGCGGGTGTTATATTGCATTGCGATGCTCCATAACACCTCTTCCATGCTTAAACAGCGTAACTGCAAATCTACCTTGCCGCTTTGCAGGGCTGCGGTGCTTAAAAAGTCTTCCAGCACGGCCTGCATGGTGTTCACTGTCAGAAGCAAGTTATCCAAAATGGGCAGAAAATTCTCGTCATGCTCCAGCTGTTCGCGCAGCAAATACTCAATCATACGGATGTTAGAGAGTGGGTTACGCAGGTCATGCGTGGCTATCTGGAAAAACTTTTCGCGGATAGCCTGCGCCTCACGAAGCTCTTCTATGGTGCGTTTGTTCTCATCTATCAAACGCTTAATTTGCATTTGTGTATGAACGCGGGCGCGCACAACTTCAACATCGATGGGCTTGGTGATATAGTCGTTTGCCCCCATGCGCAACCCCCGTACAATGTCCTGTGTGTCTGATGCCGCAGAGATAAGCACAACGGGCGTCGCCTGTAATTCTGGTGTTGTGCGCATAAACCGCACCACTTCCAGCCCGTTAATTTCTGGCATCATCACATCCAACAGCACAATATCAACCGCTTGCCCTGTGAGAATATCTATTGCTTCCCGCCCGTGGCGCGCTTGCGCAATGTCAAACTCTTTGTGAAATACCTGTTCTAGTAATTGGCGGTTAATGGGTTCATCATCAACCACCAACATTTGCGGGCGCAGGTAATTGCTCCAATCCCCATCTTCTACCATGAGAGCGTCGCCCTTCCCTTTCATCTGTTTCGTTGTTAGCGCTGCTATCTGAGCGTAATACGCCAGCTGGTTACATTGACGATAACGCCACCATCCCTGACAAACACTACAGGTAATAGTGGTTCTTCCGCTTCAAAACCCTCTATTGTGCCGCCCAATTGTGCCCCGTTGACAAAGACCGTGATGTCACCTGTCGCTATATTTCGCTCTATGCGCAAATCTAGCGTGATAACGTTATAAGACCTTTGTAGCACAGGAAGCACTTCTTCACCATTGATGAGCGACAAATTGACGACATTTGTCCCTGGCACAACCTGTACATGCACGCCTGCACGCTGGCTGTCATTATCTGGTGATTGGAGATACAGACCAAAGTACAGGTCTTCTTCTCCAACCACAGCAGGATTATATGAGGTTAACGT
>DAOTWU010000212.1:0-2595 GCA_034435735.1 Anaerolineae bacterium
CCATGCTTAGTCACCATGCGGGCGTTCACCATCACACCAATAGCGCAGATTTTCTCTGGCCCACGCGGAGAATCTACCCAAACCCCTGTTAGCCCCTTAATGCGATAGCCTTGAATTTCAAAATCAGCTAGAGTTTGGATGATAACCTCTTCAAGGTTGCGTAAGTAACCCAATACATCACCGCGCAGGTTTTCCCCACGAACAAGCCGAATGATAGGATAACCAACGAGCTGGCCAGGACCGTGATAAGTAATATCGCCCCCCCTATCAACCTGAAACACGCTCACACCGCGCTTTTGGCGCTCTTCTGGCGTGAGCAACAAGTGCGCCTCTTTGCCCGATGAGCCAAGTGTATAGGTATGCGGGTGCTCTAGTAAAAGTAGACGGTCTGGGCTGGCATTTTGGCTACGCTGGGCGACAAGCTGAGATTGGAGCGTAAGCGCCTCATCATAAGCGATACGATCAATATGCCATACTTCGCACAAGGTCATGATTCGTCCTCATTTTCGGCTAAATGTTGCTCCATAAAATCGAGGGTAAGTTCTAAAGCATGTGCCGATTGTGCCCGTTGCTCTGGCGTAAAGTCTTGACTGAAAAACGTGTGGCCTAAGCCGGGTAAAATTTCTAACTTGTGGGGCAGTGGCGACTTTTCAAAAGCCTTTTTAAGCGCACGCAATACTGGAGGCTTGGTGTAAGGCTCTTCACTACCATATAAAGCCAGGATGGGCGTTGTCGCCTTGTCAATCTCATCCAAATAGCTTTGAGGAAAGCCCCCAAACGCAATAGCGGCCTCAAGGTCTGGACGACGTATCGCCGCCTCAAACACCAAACTCCCCCCCATCCCCAAGCCAATAGCCGCAACTTTTGCATTACACTGATGATGCTTCTCTAAAACAGCGAGAGCGGTATCCACACGGTGATAGCTCTCTTTCTGGTATCGCTCTACAAGGCGCATGGCTTCGCGGGGGTCTGTTGTCTGTTCGCCAAAGAATAAATCGGGTGCAATGACATAATATCCCATCTGGGCGAAGTAATTGGCGAGGCGACGTGTGAGGTCATCAAAGCCCCACCAATCATGTAACAAGGCAATGCCGGGGAATACCTTACCCAATGTGGGGTGTGCCCAATAAGCGGGTAACTGTGTGCCGTCATCCATCACAATTTGAATGTGGCCGGTGGCGATATGGTACTCAACATGGGATGCGTGGTATATCGGCATGTGATTCTCTCCAAATCGTCATTTTCGCGGCATTTTACGTGAGTGCGGCCATGTAGATATGCGTTTCATGGGGCTCAGCTTCTACATTATCCGCAGGCAATAAGCGCGCGCTATTATCTGGCAAAACCATATTCAGTGTACGGTAACCCGCACGATGTGCCCAATCGCGTAAGGCAACTAGCAATTGGCTGGTTAGAGGCTTGGGTGACCAGCAATAGACATCGACATAACGCGGTAAAAATAGGCGCTGTTGATAGCAGACAAACGCATCTTGGCCAGAAGCGCTCATTTTCAAGCGATGTGTTTGGCAAGCAATAATCTCTGGAAACGCCTCCCACAATGAAGGCCATAGTGTTTCCCAATGCTGGCGGGCGCTTTGGCTGCGTCCAACAACCATTTGCCAATCAGCAATCTGGGCGGCCTCAGCTGGGCGGTGTTCAACAGCTTTATAGAAACTTTGGCCAGTTTGTGCGGGCAAAGTATATCCACGGACGGAAAAAGCGTGTTCCATACCATAGCGCTGGTAAAGTGTGGCACGCTCTTCGTCAAAAGATGGGCAAGACACGGTGTAATGGGTGCAATGATAATTCATGCCTAATTGCGGCAGATATTCCATGAGCGCATCCATGAGGCGCGCCTCGTTTTGGGAGGTGGCGCTAATGAAATGGGCAAGGTGTAGATGATGGCCAAATGGGGGTTGCTCTTGGCTGATATAACACTGGGCATAAGCAACAAGGGTATCATCTTCCCACATCACCAGAGGGACGCCCGCCCCACGAAGTAAATGGCTCAGAAAAATAGCGGCAGTTTCCAGGCTCATCCATGGGTTGCTATAGCCATCACCATGTAACCAACGCTCGTAAATCGTGAGCGCTTCATAGGGCAAATCCTCTACCTGCCCATCCGCTGTCATGCGTTGCCAGCGGTGGATTTGCGCCCGAAATAGCGCGCTAATTGCAGCAGTGTCATCCATTGTGGCCATGCGTATTTCAAGATGAGCCATCGCTTAACGCTCCAATTTAATATGCAACAATACTACTATTTTACCAAATGCCCGCCATTTCCCACGGGGTTATATGGCAAAAAGCAAATATCGGGTAATATGGTCAACATGTTCAACCGCAGGCTGGAGGGAATGACAATGTTACTGGCCTTTGATATTGGCAACACTAACATTCACATGGGGCTATGGCAAGCGGATCAATGGGCGTTATCGTGGCGGGCGCGCACTGTGACCGAAAAAATGCCCGATGAATACGCCGTGCTGTTGCGCAATTTTTTGAATAGCGCAGATATTGGATTTAAGGCTATCACAGGTGTCGTCATTAGCTCGGTTGTGCCCGCGCTAACGCCGGCTTTTGTAGAGCTAGTTGGGC
>DAOTWU010000213.1:0-12820 GCA_034435735.1 Anaerolineae bacterium
GCATCATCATCGACGAGGCCGCGCTCATATTGGTGCGGCCTTTTTGTATGGGTAATCAGGTGAAAAGATGATGCGGGGCGTACTCATTACCCTAATGAAGCCTGTGCTTGCTCATAGAGTTCGGTTAGACGTTGGACAATCGCCGCTTCGCTATAGCGCGCTTCAACGTAATCATGCAGGGCTTGCGGTTGGTAGCGGGTGTAATTCTCGCGGATGGTTCGCAATGCTTCGGCCATAGCGGCACTATTGTTTTTGGGCACGAGGATGCCGACTTCGTCAGTGACGAAATCCTGCGGCCCGCCGCTGCGGGTGGCGATGATAGGCCGCCCACAGGAGAGCGCTTCAATCAGTGTAATGCCAAATGTCTCGAAATCGCTGGCAGAGAGCACCACATGGCTACGGTGGAAGAGGTCGCGCACGCCCTGCCGCGATAACCGCCCGTAGAATTTCACGCGCTGGCCTATTCCATGCTTCTTTGCTACTGCTTCCAGCTCACTGCGTAGAGGCCCATCCCCGCCGATATACAACACGGCTTCATCATGGGGGAATGCCCTAGCGAAGGCCTCAATTGCCAGCTCAATGCGCTTCAACTTAATCAAGCTGCCGACAATGCTCACCACAAACGGTGACAACGGCGGTGCAGGCATCGCTTTGAAAAGGTGTGTATTCACCACATTGCCAGTAATGTATACGGTTCGTCTGGGCATATAGCGCTTGAGCGCCCGCGCTAGCACATCGCTCACCGCGCTGATGGTGTGAATGCCCGCCAGCGTCTCTTCTGCAACGCGGTGTTGGCCAGAGAGGAAGACCCGCCCGCGCAAGAAATTCGACGAATGCTCAGTGAGGACAGTGGGGATGTTATAGGCTTCGCCTAGTTTTGCCGCCATATAGCCGCTGTAAAAAATGTTATGCGCGTGAATGATGTCTGGCATACCCTCTGCTTTGATATAGGCTTCAAAGGCTTCCATTGCGGCGCGGCGATGAAGCGCAGCGGTAATCTGTGGAAACACGCGCGGAAACCACCCGCGATGCATGCGGTAAACGGGTATGCCCCCCGGCAGCCCTTCGCGGGTGAGCGATGGCAATTGCTTGTCCTGACGGTAAGTGGAGAGCGTCTCGCGCATACGTGGCGCGACCAACACCCCCACTTGATAACCCGCCCGCGCCAATGCTTCGGCCTGTTCCTTGAAGAAGATGCCAGTCATTGGGCGCACAGTTGATGGATAAAACGATGGCAAAACTAGAATGTGCATAACCATTCCTCATTATTTGCCACCGCATTGTAGCATCCCACGCGATGTCAGATAAGAGGATTATGCGTTTATTTCAGATGAAATTCATAATACTTGCTCAGCACTGGGGGCGAACTATCGCCCCATTACTCCTTCATGCTTGTTATTAAAAGCGGCTGAGGCTGAAAGTCTCCAACGGCAAGGGCGGCGTGGTGTCTTGAACTAAGGCGGCCAGAATTTGCCCCAACACTGGCCCAAACTTGAAACCATGCCCGCTGAAACCTGCACCGATGATGATTTGCGGATGTTGTGGGTGGCGGTCAAGGATGAAGTGCTCATCAGGAGTGATGGTATAAAGGCAGGTGAGCGCGTTGGTGGGCGTTGGGCTGAGGTGTGGGAAGCGCTGACTAATCCACTGCGAAACTGGCGCGAAGCGCGTCATGTCCATATCTGGGCGGGCGTCGGGGTCAATTTCTGGTCCTGTGCCATGAAAGCCCGCTTTGACGCCTGCGACTTCGGTATGGGGGAGGGCGTAGAAAATATGCTCTGGCGGCGAGGGATGGCGGTCGATGACGTTGGGCATATGGCCTATACGGTGGCTTGGCGAGCCTTTTGCGGGTAAGAAGTAGGCGATGTGCTCTTGTGTGATGCGCAGCGGCAGGTCAATGCCGAGGGCGGCTAATAACTTTTTCGCCCAACCGCCAGCGGCGAGCACGATTTTCTCGGCGGTATAGGTGGCGTCGGCAGTGCGAAGTTGAATGCGCCCATCGGCCAGCGGCTCAATAGCGATGACGCGGGCATCGCTGCGGGTTTGTGCGCCGTGCGCTGCTGCTAATTGCCAGTAAGTTTGTACGGCGAGTGTGGCATAGGCAACCATGCCGTCGGGCTGGTAAATGGCCTCGCTATTTTCGCCGAGTTTGAGCTGGGGGAAACGGCGATTGCTCTGGATGGCTGTCAGGCGTTCGTAGGGGATGTTATAGTGCTGAAAGTTGCGCTCTAGTTCATCCAGAATAGGGTTATCAGAAGCGGCGCACTCCCATAGGCCAGTGCGTTGTACCAGCGTCCGCCCTGCTTCGGTTTCCAACTGTGGCCAAGCTTCATAGGCCAGCCGCGCCATTTCCACATAAATGGCTTCGGGATAGTTGAAGCGGACGATGCGGCCATCGCCATGAGAACTGCCGTTGGTGTGGCCAGGTTGGTATTGGTCTAACAGCAAAACATGCTGCCCACTTCGGGCGAGGGTGTAGCTGGTTGCTGCGCCGACGATGCCGCCGCCGATAACCGCCACATCGAAATGGGTTTCGCTCATAAGTCCCTTCCATAAAATATAGTTCACCCCATAGTTGGCTGGATTTTAGTGCATATCGGCAGTGTGTCAAAATAATTGGTGTGTTTGGTGCTAGGTAGCGCCCTTATAATGCTGGCGTAAAAATGGTGTGGGGTGGGGTGGCTTTATTTAGTAAAATGCAGTGAGTTTTGACGGAGTTGTGCGAGAAAGATGCGGGTGCATAATGGCTGAAGACCCATCGCAATATAAATATAGCGCGGTAATCCCTGTATATAACAGTGAACGCATTGTGGGCGAGACGATTGACCGCACGGCGGCGTTTTTTGAGGCGCAGGGCTGGGATTATGAGATTATCTGTATTAACGACGGTAGCCCTGATAATAGCTGGGAAGTGTTGCGGCAAAAGGCGGAGGAAAATCCGCGTGTTATCGCCATTAATCTGCTGCATAACTATGGCCAGCATACAGCGGTGTTCGCTGGTTTCCAGCATTGTAGCGGTGATTATGTCATTACGCTCGATGATGATTTACAAAATCCGCCTGAAGAAATCACCCATTTGGTGCACAAAGTGCTTGAAGGCTATGACGTGGTGTATGGCAAGTTCCGCCGTAAGCAACACGCGGGCTATCGCCGTATGGGCAGCCGCTTGATTGCGCAAGTGAACCAGCGCGTTTTTGGCCAGCCGAAGGACTTGACGGTGACGAACTTCCGCATTTTGCGGCGCGATGTGATTGAGCGCATTGTTAACTACCGCACGAATTATCCCTATATCACTGGACTATCGTTGATGTTCAGTAGCCGCCGCGCCAACGTGGAAGTGGAGCACCATCCGCGTAAAGTGGGCGGGAGTAATTACAATTGGCGGCGGATTTTGGCGCTGGTGATGCGTATTCTGTTCAATTATTCATCGTGGCCGCTGCGCTTTGTGAGCACCATTGGCTTTGCGGTGGCGGCGCTGTCGTTTTTGGCGGGGGTGTATTTCTTGGTGCGGGCGCTCTTGGGCGGTATCAGCGTGCCAGGTTGGGCGACAGTGGTGGTACTGCTCTCGTTTTTAAGCGGCATCAATATCATCATCGTGAGTATGTTGGGCGAGTACCTCATCCGCCTCGTGCAGCAGGTGAGCGATAACCATGTTTATCATCTGAAGGACATTATCAACTATGAGCGCTAATCCCCGCCACTTCTTCATTATTGGCGCGCAACGCTGTAGCACAACATACCTTTACCACATGTTGGCCGCACACCCACAAATTGAGATGGCGCAACCTGTGCGGCCAGAGCCAAAGTTCTTTTTGCGGGAAGATTTTGCCCAATTGACGCCACAGGACTATTTGGCCGCGCATTTCGATGAGGCGCAAAAGCCGCTGCTGCGCGGCGAGAAGAGCACGACGTATATTGAGCGTGAAGAGGCGGCACAGCGTATTGCGGCGTGGTATCCTGATGCGGCGATTGTCATCAGCCTGCGTGACCCCATTGCGCGGGCGGTGAGCAATTACCGTTTTAGCCGCGATAATGGGCTGGAAACCGCGCCACTGGACGAGGCGTTTTACAATGAGGCGGTGCGTAGCCAGCAATATGACCGCGCGCGCTTCTCGACATCGCCTTTTGCTTATTTGCAGCGCGGGCGTTATATGGATTATATCGAGGTGTATTTGCGCTATTTCCCACGTGAGCAGGTGCATATTTTTCTGGCAGAGGAATATGTAGGGCAATTAGCGGGTGTGCAAGCGATTTACCGCGCATTGGGGGCAGATAGCGCTTTTGTGCCGCCCAATTATGCCCAGCGCTATAACGCCAGTGCGGGCGAGCGCGACCCATTGCCGCCCAAGCTGGTGGCCTATCTACAAGATTACTATGCCGAGAGCAATGCGCGGTTGGCGGCGTTTTTAGGCCATGACTTGCGCTGCTGGGCGGTTAAATAGCCGCTTCCTCTATAACGGCGTTCTCCTCAGCGGTGCTTTCCTCGGCGGCGGCGCGCAGGGCGTTGAAGCTCATGCCTTGTGCCCACATGCCGAGGATGCCCGTCCCCACAACAACCAGTACAAAGCGCAGGCGCAGCATCACCACAATGGCGAGGGCCATCTCTTCACTGAGGCCGAGCGCAGTCATGCCGAAGGCGACAGATAGCTCGTATGTGCCTAAGCTGCCCGGTAACCATGGGGTGGCCATGCCAATGCCGGCGGCGAAGGCCAATCCCACGCCAAACACCGGGGCGGCATCTGGTACAAGGCTGCGCACGAGAAACCAGCCAGCTAAACAGACCAGTGACCAGAAAAAGAGCGTTAGCGCGATGACGTAGATGAATTGCGCGGGGCGGTGGAGGATGCGCAGGCCGTCGATGCCGCTGCGAATGAGGCCGACGATACGGCGGGCAGGCCCAACGCCCAAAAAGCGGCGCAAAATGGGTTCGATGCGCTTTTCCCACACGCCTTCAGAGTGAGCGACGATGTAAAGCATTCCCAATCCCCCCAGAACAACCAGCGCCAGCACAAACGCGATGCGGTTGAGCGTATCGGGCAGCGGGGCTAAGGCCACCAGTAACAGCCCGACAATCATCATGCCGCTGAGGTCTAAGAGCTGGCCAAAGAGCACAGTGGTGAGGCCTTCGGTGAGCGGCACTTTATCGCTGCGGCGTAACAGACCAGCGCGGGCGACATCGCCCATGCGAAACGGCGTGAAGACGCTGAGGAAGTTGCCGACAAACGTAGCGCTCCAGCATGTGCGGTACGGCGCGCGATAGTCTAGTAAGACACGCCAACGATAGCCAGGCAAGAACTGTGAGGCGAAGGCCGTGAGGAGCGACAGGGCGAAAAAGCGATAGTCCGCTTCGCGCAGGGCGCGTCCGAGCGCGTCAGGGTCAATGCGGCTGACGAGAAAGGCGAGCGCGGCCAGACCGATGGCGGCAGTGAGCAGGCGGAAGAACCAGCGGCGGGTGCGTGAAGGGGATGCGGGTATAGTTTGGGACATGGAGCTATGCCTCGTGATAAAGCGCGTTTGTTAACGGGCTTATTGTATGGCGTCAGGGCGCGCCGTCAATAGGCGAGGGGAAGGAGCGACTGCAGGAAATGGTTGGCGAGATGCTGGAAGTTATAAAGTTTCACACAGTGGTAAAGTCAAGAGGTCATAAAAGTTCAATTTCACTCAGTCCTAAAAACTGGTGTGGCCTGTGCTAAAATGCCCCCTTATGTTAACCGTTGCATATTGGATGGGTGATAGCGCCGTCATGACTGACAGAAAAAACGCCTTACAATCCCTTTTGCCATTGGCTGTTTTGTTGCTCTTCGCTTTGGTCGCTTCTGCGCCATATTTAAGCGGGCGCTTCCCCCTGACGGCGGACGGCGTTTTGCACTATTACCGCGCCGCCGCCCTTGATTATGGCTTGAGCTATGAAGCGCTGTGGCCGCGCTACACCACGGCGCTGGTCTTTGGTTATGGTTCGCCCATTTTCAACTATTACGCCCCTGCCGCGGCCTACCCGCAGGTGGCGTTTTACCGCCTTGGCCTGCCTTTCTCTGTGGCCTATAACTGGGGCTTCGTTTTTTATAGCTTCATCGCTGCGCTGGGGATGTACCTTTGGGCGAAAACATGGAGCAATACGACGGGCGGGCTTATCGCTGCGGCGGGCTACGTCTTCGCGCCGTACCTGCTGTATGATGCGCTTTGGCGCGGGACAATCTCTGAATATGGCGCGCTGGCGTTGTTGCCGTGGTTGATGTGGGCGTTTCATCACCTTATCCTGTATGGTCAGCGCCGCTATTTGCTCCTCGCCCCGTTGCTATATGTCGCCTTCGCCCCGATGCACAATATCACCACGCTGTATGGCACGGGGGTGCTAGGGTTATATGGCTTGTTGCTCATCGTCTTCACCCCACAACGGCGGGCGGCGCTCATACGGGCGGCGTTGGGGCTGGGGCTAGGGTTAGCGCTATCGGCGTTTTTCTGGTGGCCGGCGCTGGCCGAAACAGGCTTCGTCCGCATTAACGAAATTACCGCCGAGTTACCCTTCATCGACGTTGTCGGCAACTTACAGCCGTTGGCACAATCGCTACAATTACCCCGCACTGCCGACCCATCGCAACTACAGTTCCCCGTGCCCATCACGCTCAGTTGGTTACAAATTGGGCTGGCGCTATTGGCAGCATGGTTTGCCCTGCGCGCCCGTGACCGCCGTTTGCAGGCGCTGGTGATAGGCGGGCTGTTGCTTGTCGCGGCTATGCTGTTCATGACTACAGAAGCCTCCGCCTTTGTTTGGCGGGCGGTTTCCTTGTTGCGCTATAGTCAATTCCCGTGGCGTTGGTTAGGCCCCGCAAGCTTGATTTTGGCGCTACTGAGCGGCATCGCTATGGCGCAATTGCTGGAGCGTCTGGCCGCCCCTCGTTGGCGCTATGGGCTGGTGATGGCGGTCACTGCGGGCATGATATTTTACGCCTTGCCCTGGACATATGTCGTGATGGTTGATGCGCCACCTATGCGCGATGTCACCGACATTTACGCCTTTGAGGCGGAGAGCGGGCAGGTGGCGGTTGCCTCGTATGGGGAGTACCAACCGCTATGGAATGCCGAATTGCCCGACCCGCAAGCCATTCGCGCCCGTTATGATGGCGCGCCCGATGTACCCCGTTTGCTCAATGTGGATGGCCTGACTATTGAGCGGGAGACGTGGGGGGCACGCCGTGCAGACTTGCAGCTATCGTTGGAGACGGCGCAAACGTTAGTTTTTGAGTGGCTGTTCTTCCCCGGCTGGTACGCTTCGCTAGATGGCGAGGCGTTGGCTGTTCATCCTGTTGAGCCGTATGGTTTTGTGGCGGTGGATGTGCCCGCAGGGGAACATGAGTTGCGGCTTTGGTTCGGCCTGACGGAGACGCAATCCCGCGCTACAGCGCTCAGCGTCATGGCCGCCGTCGTGCTGGTGGTGGTGGCGGTGCTGTGGCCGCGCCTGCCACTAGCGGCTGCGCCTGTACCTGCCCGCGCCGCGTTTAACCCGCGTTATGGCTATGCGGTGCTGGTGGCGGCGGTGGCCGTTTTCGCGCTCAAAGCGCTGTGGTTGGATAATGCACAGACGCCCATTAAGCGGGAGCGGTTTGCCGCTGGGGTAGGGGGGGCGGTTGACCTGCCTTTGCTGGTCAACTTCAACCAACAATTGCGTTTATTAGGCGCAGATATGGCGCAGGAGACCCGCGCGCCCGCGGATGTGCTGTCGCTCACGCTTTACTGGCAATTGCAGGGTGCGCCATTGGATGAAAATTTCCTGACTGTCCTCAGCTTACAAAATGCGCAGGGTGACGACGTTTTGCGCACTGAGCCTGCTGTGCCCGGCGGGTTGGATACGTCGCACTGGCTGCCTGGTTATTATGTGGCGGATGCGCACCATATCACGCTGCCGCCGGATATACCGCCTGCCACCTATACGCTGTTTGTTGAGGTCTATAACCCCGTTACTGGCCAATCGCTGGATGTGCTGGATGCTGCGGGCAATCCGCAAGGCGTCCGCGCACAGGTGGGGCAGGTGGTCGTTGCGGGCAATTCTGCGTTGGCGCTGGCGGATATACAGGGCGAGGCGTTGCCCCCCTTCGTGCTGGGCGATGTAGAGGGCTTGCCTGCTGCGGCGCAGGTTGGCGATGAGTTGCGGCTATCTTTACAGTGGGGGGCGGCTGAAGCCCCCACAACGGATTATAGCGCCCGCTTGTTGTGGCTGGATGGCGAAACTATTGCGGCAAGCACGCCGCCGCTGCCGCTGGTCGCTGGCTTCGGCACAAGTCAATGGCGCGCGGGCGATGTCTGGCGCGGTCATGTGCGCTGGTATGTACCTGCTGCATTGGATGCGGGGGCGTATATGGTGGCGGTGCAGTTGATGGTTGGTGATGCGCCACAGGGCGAACCGTTGGCGCTGGCGATGATGGACGTGACAACGCCGCCGCGTGTCTATGCGCCACCTAGTCCACAACGGGCGGTTGATGTGGCGTGGGAGAATGGGATTGTGCTGGTGGGCTATGACAGCGCGCAAGAGGGCGACACGTTACAACTGACGCTTTACTGGCGCACAGATGCCACACTATCGCAGAGCTTGCGCCGCTTTGTGCATGCGCTGGGCGATGATGGGCGCGCTTTGGCGGTGGTGGATGGCTTGCCTGTCGATTGGACGCGCCCAACAACTGGCTGGGCGATAGATGAATATATTGCAGATACCGTCACGCTGCCGTTGCCGCAGGGCGATTATGTGTTGTATGTGGGCTGGTATGTGCCAGATACGGGCGCGCGCATTCCTGTTGGTGATGAGGATGCGTTGCCGTTGCGCTAAAGAGGTTTGATGGGGGCTAGACTGCCCCCACTACTCCTAATTACACAATATACGGTGTGCTGGCGCCTGTCTTCGCCATGCCTTTCGGGTCAATCATCACATTGATGCAGGCGGGTTTGCCGCTCGCAAAAGCGCGCTCTAGGGCGGGCACAATTTCGTCGGGCTGCTCTACAAATTCACCATAACCGCCCAGCGCTTCAACTACCTTCTCATAATGCGTGGGCGCTAGCGAAGTCGCTACAGCACGCTCTTCGCCCATCATTTGAATTTGTGGACCGCGTATCTGCCCCCAGCCAGCGTCATTGCCCACAATGGCCACAATTGGCAGATTGAAGCGCACCGCTGTATCAAACTCGAACCCATTCAAGCCAAATGAGCCATCGCCACTGATGATAAGCACCTTCTTCTCTGGGTATAAATGTTTGGCGGCAAGGGCAAACGGCGCGCCCACGCCCAAACACCCCAGCGGGCCAGGGTCTAGCCATTGGCCAGGCAGTGTCAGGTCAATCACCTTAGCACAGGCGCTCACAATATCGCCGCCGTCGCCAATGACAATCGTTTCTTCATCAATAAATTCATTCAGCGCCGCACCAAAGCGAAAATGGTTAATTGGCGCATCGTCGAACGCTTTCCATTCGTCTAGTTGGGCGTTTTTCTCATCTTCCCACGCCCGCACTTGCGCCAGCCACTCATCCCAGCGCAGGCCTTGCAAGCCCTCTGCCAGCGCCTCTAATACCAGCCGCGCATTGGCCAGCATCGCCACATCTGCCTCACGATTGCGGTTCAGCTCATCCGCATCTTGCTCGATTTGAATGAGCTTGCCTTCAGGATTCCATCCCTTTTCCCCAAACTTCAGGCGGAAGTCCAGCGGCGTGCCAATGACAACAACCACATCGGCCTCTTTTAGCGCGGCTGAACGCGAGGCCTTGAAACAATTGGGGTGCGTCATGGGCAACGTGCCGCGCCCGCCACCATTGGTGAAAACGGGCACGCCCGTTTGCTCTGCGACCGCCCGCAAGGCTTCGTGCGCCTCATCCCAGTACACTTGTGTACCGGCGATAATCATCGGCTTCTTGGCCGCGCGCAATAGCTCGAAAATACGTTGCATCGCAGAGACTTCTGGCTCGATTGATGCAGGCTCAACCTTCGGCGGCAGTTCATCGTAATCGGCCACATTCAACAGTACATCGAACGGCATCTCTACAAACACCGGCCCCGGACGCCCAGTCAGCGCCGCGGTAAATGCCCGCTGCATTCCTTCCAGCACGTCTTCTGTGCGCTCAATCGTGAAGCTGGTTTTGGTGAATGTCTCGAACATCGGCGTTTGGGGCATCTCCTGTAATGCGCCCCTGCCGCGTTGGGTCATCGCCGCCGCTCCGCCAATTAGCACCATCGGGCTGCGGGCATAATAGGCGTTGGCCACACCCGTCACGGCATCGGTCACGCCTGGCCCCGCCGTCACGACCGCCACGCCAATATTGCGCGTCAGACGGGCATGGGCGTCAGCCGCGTGTGCTGCCGCCTGCTCATGGCGGGTATCAATAATGGCAATATCATTATCTAAACAACCGTTATAAATCGGCGCGATATGTCCGCCGCACAGGGTATAAATCGTATTGACACCCTGCTGTTTCAACATGCGGGCGACCAATTCGCCCCCTAAACCATAAGCCATCAAAACAACCTTTCAGCATAAATAGTATTTCAACCTTTCCTACAAGCGTTATAGATTGTACCTATATTTGCGCAATTGACACATGATGGCCGCTCATTTGGTGCATCCCGCTGAATGGTTCAATGTGGGTTTTGTCACTAGAAATTAAGCGATTGACATTCACATCAGGCAACCCGTGGGGCACAATAACCGTCCCTTTTTGAACGCTATCATGGCAGAAGACAGGTAATTGAATCGCCCCGCAGGTAGAGCGGATTTCGACGAGTGCGCCATCTACTAAATTGAGCCGTGCCATATCATCCTGATGCAGCCAGGCACAGGCCTCTTTGGCTTTTTCTTCTCTACTGGCGTTATGAATCCAGCTATTTTGTGCTAGACGCCGCCTGCGCCCCAAGAGCAAAAATGTATGCTCTGGGCGGGGGCGTTGTAATTCGTCGGCAAAAGCCGCCAGTCGCTCTGGCTCTCCATCCAGTTTTTCATCCCAAAAGCAGAGGTGTTTACGACGCCGCCCCCGATAATAACCGCCCATTGGCCTGCGCCACGGGAAGCCATCAGCGCCTTGCAATCGCCGCGAAAATAGCCATTGCAGCGGTTTGAGCAAAATTGGGACCATGGCATCCCAACCTATACGCGCCCAAAGCCGCGCTAGCCAACGATTCCAGAAAATGGGCTTGCCGCTGAGAATGCTCAACTCGGCGATAATGCGCACCTCGGAGCGCGTTTCTGCTATGGGTTTGCGCGCCCGTGCTGCCGTTTGTAACATCGGTGCAGTTTCATACATTGCATCCCAAGCGCCAATATCAAAGCGCTCTAGCCATGTTAACCCTGGTAAGATGACATCGGCCAATGCGCCCGTTTGATTCTGAAAGATGTCGATACTGACCAGTAAATCTAACTGCTCAAACGCTTGCCGCAATCGTGTTTCATCTGGTGCAGACGTTAGGGGATTGCCACCGATGACAATCAAGGCGCGAATTTGCCCCTCGCCCGTCGTCAAAATCTCGTCGGCTAATATGCCACAGGGCAAGCCCCCTGCGTGGCTGGTAAACCCACCTATGCGGCTGACTTGCGGCTTAATACCAACTAACAGCTGAAGAATGTTCGCCCATGGATGAAAGAGGATGCCGCCGCGAACATCGAAGTTGCCACTTAAATAAGCAATAGCCTGAATCAATATCAAGCACAGTGTGCCAAACCTGCCTTGATTTACCCCGACACCGTTGAAAATTGTGCAGCGTTTATCAGAACGGAACTGCGCCACGAGGGACGTTATTTCCGCTTCGGGGATACTGGTCAAATGGCTGGCAACGGGTATCGGGTATGCTTCTGCTAGAGTTAATAATGTGTCGAGGCCTTTGGGCGCATCTTGTGGGTATAAATCTCGCAACTCATGCAAAATCGCCAACAACAAGTAAACGTCTGTTCCTGGTCGGATACTTAGATGGCGTTTCCAGCGTTGGGCGCTTTCACTGTGACGCGGGTCTACGACAACGATCTCCCCGCCACGTTCGATCAAAGCATCATAGGTCTTTGTGCCCTGGGGCATATGAATGAATGTGCCTTGAGAAACCAGCGGATTTGTGCCCAGTAATAGCGCAAAATCCGCATGTTCAATATCGGCAATAGGCATCACCCATTCACGCCCGTGAATGATCTTTTGGGCGGCTAGTTTATTGGCGTTATCTTGGCTAGCCGCAGAATATAAATTGCGCGTGCCCATGGCGCGTAGCCATTGGAACAGTGTCAGCATCAAAAGCGAGTGATGAATCATCGGCGTGCCGAAATAAATTCCCACGGCATGAACGCCATGTTCATCAATGATGTGCCGCAACTTTTCGCCAATTAATGCATAAGCTTCGTCCCATGAACATGGTTGAAGCTCACCAGCGCTATTACGGCGTAAAGGTGTGTGAACTCTGTTGGGGTGGTTGGCTATATCTAGGAACTTTAACCCTTTTGCGCAGATAAACCCTTGGCTTACTGGGTGGGTTGCGTCTGGGCGTAGTTTATGCAGCTGCCCCGCTTCATCATACTCGGCAATCATGCCGCAGTGTGCTTCACAAATTCTGCAAAATGTTCTCTTTTGTCCCATAAAAAGGTTACTTTGTAAGTACCCTCTACTTTCTTTTATTTATGCCATTACGACAATTAAACTATAACTCGCACTTTGATGCTTAAAACCACGTATGCTACAGCCAACGACACAGCGCGGATTACTGTGATAGGTCGTTCTAGTGCGGTGTTGGATTATATCCGAAACAGGATTTTTAAGGACGGCAGTCCTTGAAACGGGGGTTTGGGGGCAGTCCGCCCCCATCAAGTAGTGG
>DAOTWU010000214.1:0-3849 GCA_034435735.1 Anaerolineae bacterium
TTATAATATCGATGGCGCGCAAGTATCCATTCCCTACATCTTTTATCCTGCGGTGATGTTCTATAACAAAACCCTCTTTGATGCGAGCGGCATCCCTTATCCTCCTCAGAATTATGGCGAGCCTTATATCGACTGGAATGGAGAATTGCGCGAATGGAACATGGATACATTGCGTGAAGTTGCGATGAAACTCACTTTAGATAAATATGGCAATGACGCAACTATGGATGCATTTGACCCTTGGGCCATTCAACAAGTGGGCTTTTCAGGCTGGAGTATTTCTTATATGCGTTACCGCGACACATTATTCGGCGCAGGAAGCTTAATTGATGATAATGGCCGTGCTATTATTCCTCCACACTGGCGGGAAGCCGAACACTGGTATCATCGCGCTCGATGGGAAGACTTTTTTCTTGAGAGATCAATTGGGACGGTTGAGCACACTTTCTTCAATCAAAATGCTGCTATAACCATTGAGAATATGTGGTTTACAACGATTATAGCGCGGGAAGCGGTGGAATTTGAATGGGACTTCGCACCTATACCATCTTATCAAGGTATTACAACAACACCTTTACATGAAGACACTTTCCGAATTTATGAGGCAACACAACATCCTCAAGAAGCATTCACTGTCCTAACCTACTTATTATCAAATCTTGAGACTGGCGAACCAACCGTTTTCCTAGCACATAACACAGAACAAGAATCCAGTCTAGATACTTATATTGCTGAACTTTCTGAACAGTACCCGCACATTGATTGGGCTTCTCTCAATTGGGATGTTGTTTTCGATGCTTTAGATTATATCGCCATTCCCTCTCAAGAGGCTTTTTTACCAAACTATGGCCAAGCAACGGCGCGTATAAGTGACTATACGGAGCTTGTAGATAACACGCCAGATGTTGATATAGATGCTGAGCTGGATAGATTACAAAATGACCTTCAGGTCATCTTTGACACAACTGAAAATTAAACCAAAGCTAACCCACCAAAGCCGGTACTATGCTCTGGTGCCGGCTTTTTAGTTTGTATATTGGCCTGCTTTACGCCAGCAGCGGCATAGTTTATAATTTGTGACATTGTTAAACCTTTTTGTAACGCATGGTGGATTTATGAACTGGTTAATCCTGGCCTTATTGGCGCCTATGTTTTATAGCATTGTGAATTTCATTGATAAATACGTCGTCGAGCGCGAAGTGCGCCATACCTTAGCCATGCCGATTTTTGTGGCGCTTATGAATGGGCCAGCGGCATTATTATTCTGGTCGCAGGGGGGCTGGTCGCCCGTCATCACCACAGACCATCTAATTATTATGTTCACAGGGGCGATGATTGTCACTGCGGCGGTGCTCTATTTCACAGCGGTGCAAAACGAGAGCGCCAGCAATATGATTATCTTTTTGCAAATGACGCCTGTTTTCACGCTGGTATTCGCCACCATTTTCTTACAGGAGCGGCTAACGCCCCAGCAACTGGTTGGTTTCATCTTGATATTTGGCGCGGCTTTCACTGTATCGGCATTTTCTAACCGCCAAACAGCAGGGAAGTTCAAACTCTCGCGCGGGTTTTTGTTGATGATCATTGCAACTATCATGCTCGCCACCAACGGCATTTTGCTGAAGTTTGCGACGGATACCGTCGGGGGCACATCGCTATTAGGCTATGAGGCGGCGGGCAAAGTGGTTGGCGGCGTAATTTTGTATTTGTTTGTGCCGCATGTGCGCCATGCGTTTAACCAAAGCTTGCGTGAGATGCGCAATACGGGATTCTTGGCCATCTCGCTCAATGAGACGGTTTATGTTATCGCCAGCACCTGCACCTTGCTCGCCATCAGCGGCGGCCCCGTGACATTGGTGAGCGTTTTGGGCAGCACACAGGTTTTCTATGGCGTGCTGTTGAGCGTGCTGCTGATGCGGGTCGCGCCCCAAACATTCAAGGAAGATGTCAGCCGCCGCGGGCTTTCGTTGAAACTGGCGGGCGCAGCGGCGGTGGTGTTGGGAATTGTGCTATTGAGCTGAGGTTGGGCGATTGGTCGCCCCATCCCCTTATTTCCCTGAGATTATGCTACAATAGCGGCCATGACGCACACACGGAACATCCTCTTCTGCTCCAGTTATAGCACGCTGGGCGGTGGCGAAACGTGGCTGCTGACGCTGGCCGAACAATTAGACCCAACGCGCTATAGTCCGCATCTTCTGGTCAATGGAGAGGGGGCATTAGCGCAACGCTGGCGGGCGCGGGGGTGGCCTGTCCATCTTGACCGTTGGCGCGGCGCAAGCACCTATTTTGTACCGTCTATTTACGCCCGCTTCCCCATCAGCCAGCGGATTGCTCATCTGGTTGGTGAACAGGACATCGCCGCCATTCATAGCGATTACCATACCCTACCCTTCGCCGCCGCTGCTGCCACACAGCGCCATATCCCACTATTGTGGACATGTATGGGCTGGTGGTTTCGGCCTAAGTGGTGGCAACGGGGCTTCTTCCGTCAAATTGGCCATATCTTCGCCCATTCACAAGCGATTAAAAACGGCTTTCTGGGCGAACCGCCATTCATGCCCCCAGAGCGCGTCGAGGTGCTCTACCCCGGCGTAGATACGGCGCGCTTTCGGCCAAGCGGCAAGGTGCGGGCGCGCTTTCAGCTCAATGTGCCACAAGATGCGCCGCTAGTGGTGATGGTGGCGCGCTTTCAGGATGTCAAAGGACACGATACATTTCAGGCTATTGCGCGGCAGGTGGCGCTACAAATGCCAGAGGTGCGCTTTTTGGTTGCGGGGGGCTATGCTCAAACAGAGGCCGACCGTCGTTACCAGCAGCAGATTTTAACCGCCCACAAGCAAGACCCACTGTTGAAAGATAGGCTGCGCTATCTGGACGAAGTGGAAGCGGTGGAACAGCTTTATGCGGCGGCGGATGTGGTAGTTGTGCCTTCGCGGTTCGAGAGCTATGGTGTGGTGAACATTGAGGCGATGGCCAGCGGTGTGCCTGTTGTCAGCACCAATCGAGGCGGCCCAACAGAGACAGTTTTACATGGCGAGACGGGCTATCTATGCGCGCCAGACGATGTGACAGGGTTTGCCGCGTATATCATCAAACTATTGCGTGATGAGGCGCTGCGGCAACAGATGGGCCAAGCCGCGCGTGAACACGTTGAAGCGCATTTCAGCGCGCGGGGCAATATGCACCAATTCACCAATGCACTGGAGCGGCTATTCGATTGACTTTTGAGCACGTTGCAAATTAAGCGCTAAGAGACGACTTAATATGGCTTCCTCATCATCAAGTATATCTATTTCCCAACCATAAGCATGACAAACTGCCGCATCTAATACACGATGCAATTCATCTAGACGCGGAGCGAAGTCACCAGCGACAGCTTTCACTTTAACCTTCTTTTTGCCTCGATAGGCTGCCAAAGCATTATATAAGTTTGTCAGTGTACGATCTTTGCGAGACCGAGTTACATCCATGCCTTCTCGGAAACCAACTTGTCCATCAAGCCATGCTTGACGTTCCTCATGCAATTGTTTAGCAGCAACAGCTATGGCTTGATACTGTTCAGATTGTGTATCCTCTTGACCAGGTGGCCAGGGCAAGGGAAATGGCTCAAATACAGTAGTATGAGTATAGCGAGCATCATTTCCTTTACCGAGCCATCCCCCCAACCGCAAAGCCCAAACTTCATGAATTTTACTATGGAGCACACCGAAAAAATAATCATCATCGCGGGCAAAAACAATGAGCTGATCATTCGGAAAAAATCTTGTCTTAGAATACAACCAAACAAACACTCTATGTTCAGCTGTTCGAGGCGATACGATATATCGCTCAAAATTATCTATAATG